>CAZBZX010000386.1:0-4336 GCA_964496465.1 uncultured Bacteroidales bacterium | reverse complement strand
TTTTCAAGTTGCACGGTCGCTCCTCCGCTTGTGCCTAACGGTTTGGCGGTATGAAACGTAGCGCACTTCGAAGCACTGACTTATCAGACCGTTGCTGCCGTTGATTAAATGTTATGTTGCTCAAATTTACCACTTTCCGCGCTATGTTTTATGACCGCCTGTTAGGCACTGGCGGTTTATATTCTCAATCAGCCTATCTATCAAGTATACACCGTGTCTCAATCCATTGTTAGAGCGGGACGGGCGAAAAGGCTCTTTGGCAAAATTTGGTTGTTGCGTTAGCTTTGTGCGTTTTGCCAATGTGCCTTGCAGCGAAGGGAAGGTGAGGGTTTGGCTTATCATAACGATTCCTCCAAAGTAATTATTTCTTCTTCCGTTAAGTCATATAACTGATAAATGAGTTTATCTAAATCTTTCTCTAACTTAAATGTGTCTTTGCTTTCATTTTTATGAGACATAATCAACTTAACTATATTGGAAATCTCAGATTGGGTAAAATCATCTGGTTTTACAATTGGTAATTTTCTAATATAATCTAATCCATATTTACGGGCATCCCCCATTTTAACAGGGCACAAATCATAAATTACCCATTCCATTAATTTTGAATTAAGTAATCCCAAAATGTATTCTATTTGATAATCTGAATCTGTAATCCTTAAAGAATGACTTGTACCTCCTCCAAATATATTATGATTATTATCAATTATAAAGTTGGGATGCATACCAACGTCATAAAAAACAATTTTATCAATATTAATCTCATTTAGGTCAACTCTACGCATTATAGAATACCACTCAAGTCCTTTTTCTTTAATTGTTGTACGACTATCCTTCCTGTTTTCTAATTCAGTTTTAAATTGAAGTAAAAACGAATAACAATTTGGATATTCTTTTTGAAATTCATACTCTGTGATTATTGAATTGTCATGTTTATATGGATAAATTAAACTAAATGTTTGGTTTTTATGTGTGTATTTATTGTAGTTCTGTGGCCGAATGAAATTTTTAGTTATTGTTTTTTCAAGATGCAAATCATTTGCTACATCATATGGAACTAAAAATGCTTTATCGCAGCCTGTAATTACCCCATAAGTAAAGTTTGCGATATCATTTAAATTCGATTTTTCTTTGAATATTTTGTTCTTTAAATCTTGATTTATATTAAAATCCCAAGGTTCATCTGTAAACTGTTTTGAATCAAAGCTAATTAGATTTTTAGGTTGTTCATCGACAATCTCCATCAGCTCATAATCCACCTTGGTATTTTCTTTTTTAGAGATTAGAAAGATTGAAACGTATGTTGCAAGACCTTCAAAAACAGAAAGTTTTGAATAATCAATATTCAATTCCATTTTGTTTTTTAAGAATTTTCTTGCTTCACGACCGTACTCGGCTTTTAAAAATTGATTAGATGTAATGTAAGTTAAAAGTCCATCATCACCAAGAATATTATATCCTAGTTCTAAAAATAAAACTGATATATCAATCCTTTTGAAAGCAACATTAAATGATGTTTTATAAAAATCAATTGCTTCATGCATTAAATCCTGAACCCTAATGTAAGGAGGGTTGCCTATTATTGCGTCGAAACCAATATAATCTCCTTCATCATTTAAAACCTCAGGAAATTCAAACCGCCATTCAAAGGCATTTTCATAAATTTTATTGCTTTTGATTTCTTCGATTTCCTTCTCTAGTTTTTGTGTTTGTTCAGTTAGCTTTTTTACGTTCTTATTCCATTCAGTCTTCTCTTTCTTGGATAACTCAAAAAGTTGACCTTGATTGGTAAGCGTAAATAGTTCACCATTTAGTTTTCGTAAACGTTTAACTTTTGGGTCGTTTTGCGAAATTTCACTTCTAAAGTTTGTCTTAATCTCATTAATAAGACGTTCCATCTCATGCTTTTGCTCTTTACTTATAGCGTGTCGATAAGTTGAAACAGCTAATCGATAGCTATCAATCGTCCATTTGCTTTCACTTTTTCTTAAAGCTTGCTTTAAATCCGAATCTAGTGCAAAACGACTTATCAATGAGTTACCACATTTAATGTTAATGTCAATATTTGGAAGTGTTTCCAGTTCTTCAGTTCCGCTTTTGTAATAAGCATTTTTGAGTAACTCAATCCACAAGCGCAATCGACAGATTTTAACGGAATTCTGATTAATGTCAACACCAAATAAACAATTCTCAATAATAGTCTTCTTTTCGTGGAATAAAGTTTCCTGAATTCGCTGACTTTCTTTGTTCTTTGGATTGTATTCAAATAATTCTCCGTCTTCATCAGTTACGACCAATTCATCATTTACAACTTCAACATAGTATTCTTTTAATCGTTTACCTTCTCGGTCAGAAAGAATCCGAAGGTCGTTTTTAACTGCAATAATTTCGTTTAGGGCAGAAACCAAAAAGTGTCCAGAACCAACGGCAGGGTCACAAATTTTAAGGTCATTTATAATTTTATTAGCCTCTTGTTTGTCTTCTATTTTGTCGTATAGGTCATCTATAGTTTTACATTTCCAATTTTTGGTTTCATTGAATTTTTGTATAGTCGCCCTTCGGATAGTTTCACGGCACATGTACATGGTAATGAAACCTGGTGTAAAGAATGAGCCATCTTTGTAGCCATTTATTTTTTCAAAGATTAATCCAAGAACTGAAGCATTAATCAATGTTTTATTTTCCTCCTGAATTTCTTCCGCTCCTTCACTTGCAAAGTCGTAAGAATCCAAAAATGCAAACAAATATTCCAGTGTATTTAATTCACCGCTTTGTTTCTTTCCTGTTTTATCTTTTAAAACGGTTGAGCTTAAAATTGGTAGTGAATATTCATCTTCGAGATTGCTTACCCGAACCGTTTTATGCTCTAAATCATTGGGTTCAAAAAGCGAACTATTGAGATAAGGAATATTCCCAAATTTTTGTTTCACCAAATCATTTCGTTCGTTCTCCTTGATTGCTAAAACTTGAAAAAAGAGTTTGTTTAATGCATCAAAATCTGGAATCCGCTCAATATTCAGGAATTTAAAGGACTTATCACCTGAATGATATTTTATCAATTGACCTTCTAATAATTTCAGGAATAAAACACGATTAATCCATGTAATTACTAATTCAAGGGCAACGTTGTAAAGTTGGTAATCTTTGGTTGCACCGTAATCACTTGCTTTTATTTGAGAAAGACAATCTTCATAATTTAAAATGGTTATGGTGTTTTCAATTAGTGAACCTGCATTTCTTTCCTTTTCAGCTTTTCTTCCAATCAGTTTCTTACTGCCTTCCTTTGTTTCCTCCAGTCCAATTAAGTGTAACAATTCAGAATAAAATCCTTTATCAAGACTGTTACTATCATTTGCAAACGGAAGTTTTAAAATGTTTTCAGGAGAAAACAATTTGAACAATGCAACAAGTTTGTTATCATCCAGTTTATCGTTGTTCTTTATGATTTTTTCATATTTCCTTATGTCAAGGTGAGTAAATGAAATCTCACTATCAAGGTCATTTAAAAATGGTTCTGCAATTTGTTTGTAGAAAAAATCCGTTTTTGTATCTGCTAATCTTCCTTCCTCAAAATCGGTGAATTGTTTTACCAGTTTTTTGTTTTGAGCAAATAATCTGTCAAAATCGTTAACATTGAAAATAAACCACTCATAAATATTGGTGACAATCAAATGTTTTACCTCAATATTTTTTCCTGAAATCCGCTCTCTCAAATAATACAAAATCAATTCTTGAAGTGCTTTTGCATTCAAGTTGTCTTTTGTCGGCATTTCCGATTTGTTCGATGGTTTTTTGGTCTCAATCAGTACACCAACAGTTGTAGATGAATCTTTCCCATTGTGTATGACTAAATCAGTCCGTCCTTTTGTGTTTATGTAGTGGTTTGGTGCATAATATGTATCACTCAGAAATTTACTGATTATATTTTTATGATATTCTTCAGATTCCGATTCATTAATCTGGTCATATAAACTCAGGATATTTTTTTTGAAATTCTCAATCTGGGCACGGTTGGGCTTAACTTTTAAGAAAGCTTTATTTATCGATTTACGTATGTTGATAATATTTAATTTCATAAAAATCTATCGAATCAAATCATTTTTAAAATCCTAAATGTACAAAATCGTATCGGTATGCTGTCGAGCGTCGGCAAAAAAAGCAAGTGTGTGGAAGCGAAGGGATGGTAGTGGGATGGGCTGGAACACTTTTGCTTTGTGGGCTGGCAATCATCTTATTTTGTCATTTTATAGGTTTAGTTTTCATGTTGCACGGTCTCTCCTCCGTCGAGTAGGTAAGGGGAATTTCACCCCAAACCTCTCACAGAACCGTACGTGAT
>CAZBZX010000385.1:0-4385 GCA_964496465.1 uncultured Bacteroidales bacterium | reverse complement strand
AATTACGACTGGATGAATAAATTTACTTTTCTTGATTTTATTCGTGATGTTGGAAAACATATAACTGTAAATTATATGATGGCCAAGGACAGCGTTAAAAAAAGGTTAAGTGAAGATTCAAAAACCGGCATGTCATTCACTGAATTTACTTATCAATTGGTTCAAGGATTTGATTTTTTATTTTTATACAAAGAAAAGAATTGTAAATTACAAATGGGTGGATCTGATCAATGGGGCAATATTACTACAGGAAATGAATTGATAAGAAGAAAAGATGGTGGGGAAGCATTTGCATTAACATGGCCTCTTATTACAAAAGCTGATGGTGGAAAATTTGGGAAAACCGAATCAGGCAATGTTTGGCTCGACCCTGAATACACTTCACCTTATGCTTTTTATCAGTTTTGGTTAAACACTTCTGATGAAGATGCTGAAAAATATATTAAAATTTTCACTTTATTACCAAAAGAGAAAATTGATAAGATAATTAAGAAACACCGGCAAGAACCCCATTTACGCCTAATACAAAAAACCATTGCTGAGGAAATAACTGTGATGGTGCATTCAAAAAAAGAACTTCATAATGCAGTAGAAGCTTCACAAATATTATTTGGAAAAGGTACTACAGATGCTTTGCAAAAACTTGATGAAAGAACATTTTTATCTGTTTTTGAAGGAGTTCCACAATTTGAAATACAATCTACTGTAATTAAATCTGGAATAAAAATAATAGATTTATTAACTGATCAAACTGCTGTATTTTCATCAAAGGGTGAAATGAGAAGATTAGTTCAGGGTGGTGGTGTTAGTATAAATAAACTAAAAATTGATGATGTTGAAACAATAATTAACTCGTCTAATCTGTTAAATGGAAAGTATTTATTAATTCAAAAAGGTAAAAAGAATTATTTTATTATAAAAATTATTTAACCAATGGAAAATAACATAAAAGAAAAGTATGCTTTTCATTCTCTTGATTTATTGTCATATATGATTAAGAAATGGAAAATTTTGGCCATAATAACTCTCGTTGCTGCTGTTGGCTCAGCAATTGTTTCATTAATTATTACTCCAAAGTATGAATCAACAATTATTTTCTTTCCAACTACTACTAGTTCGGTATCTAAAGCGTTGATATCAAACAATGTGTTTTTAAATAAAGATGTGTTAATGTTTGGTGATGAAGAAGATGCTGAACAAATGATACAAGTATTATACTCGGATGAAATAAAAAATAAATTGATTGAAAAATACGATTTAATGAATCATTATAATATCGATCCGAATTCAAAAATTAAATGGACAATTCTTGACAGGAAGATGAAGGAGAATATTAAGTTTACCAAAACAAAATTCATGTCGATTGAAGTAAGTGTTTTAGATGAGGATAAAGTAACTGCAAAGGAAATTGCTGAAGATATTGGTAATTTTCTTGATACAACAATTAATGGAATGCGTCATGACATGGCCATTAAAGCTTTTAAAATAGTTGAAAAAGAATACTTTACACTTCAAAGGGAAATTAGCGAAATTGAAGATTCAATGAAATATATTAGCAATTTAGGTGTATATGATGTAAAATCACAATCACAGGTGCTAAATGAAGCATATGTAAAAGCAACATCTGAAGGGAAAACTGCTCTTGCCCAGAATATTAAAAAGGAATTAAAAGTATTATCAGATTATGGGGCTACTTACCAGTCATTGTCAAAATTTCTTGAAGATGAGAATGAACGATTAAGTTTGCTAAAAGCAAAATATATGGAAGCAAAAGTTGATGCCGAAAATCAATTACCCCATAAATTTATTGTTACAAATGCTTTTGTACCAGAAATAAAAGCATACCCACATCGATCAATAATAGTTATTGTTTCTACATTATCGGCATTTCTAATGGGATTAATGATGCTATTATTATTAGATTTTATTAAAAAACTCAAAGAAAATAAAATAATTTAATCTTGCCTGAAAAGACACGAAAATTTTGGGTAATTAGTATATCATTACTATTTGCTGCAATTAATATTACTTTAATAGCATTCGATATTTATTATTTAAATGCTTTACCTTTCATATTAATAATTGCTTTATTGACTCTTTTCTCAGTTGACAATTTACTTTTTTTAATTGTTTTTCTTGTTCCGTTTTCTATTCCTTTACGGTATATTGTCCCTGGATTAGGGATTGATTTTTATTTGCCAACTGAACCTTTATTATTTGGTTTATTACTGATTTTTATTTACAAGGCCTTGTTAGGTCAAACAATTGAGAGAAAAATATTATGGCATCCTGTATCAATTGCTATTTATATTAATTTGTTATGGATTTTTTTTACAAGTGCAACAAGTACTTTACCTTTAGTTTCATTTAAATATTTTCTTGCAAGGTGCTGGTTTATTGTTGGATTTTATTTATTAACCACACAATTGTTTTCTAAATTCAGCAAAACTCAAAAATATATTTGGATGTATATAATTCCATTAGTAATTGTTATATTTTATGATTTTGCGAATCTGGCTGCTAATGGGTTTTTTGATCAGAAAGTAGCGCATTCAGCTATGGTTCCTTTTTATAACGATCACACTTCTTATGGAGCAATACTTTCGATGTTTATACCAGTAATATTATACTTTGCAATAAAGAACAAACATCGATACACAGGTCATAAGACTATATTATGGTTTTTAACTACCCTTTTTATTTTTGCGTTAATTATGTCATATTCACGTGCAGCATGGGTCAGTGTATTAGGTGGATTAGTTGTCTGGATTTTAATAAAATTAAAAATTAAATTCAGAACTATATTGTTTTTTCTGGTCGTAATTGTGATCTATTTTGCCAGCTTATTTAATCAGATTGTAATGGAATTAAAAAAGAATGATCAGGATTCATCAACTGACCTGGCTGAGCATGTACAATCCATTGCAAACATTGCAACTGATGCCTCAAATGTAGAAAGATTAAACAGGTGGTATTGTGTATTTCAAATGTTTAAAGAAAAACCAATTTTAGGTTGGGGCCCTGGTACATATCAATTTCAGTATGCCCCTTTTCAATTTTCATATCATCGTACCATAATAAGCACAAATATGGGAGATTGGGGAAATGCGCATAGCGAATATTTTGGTCCTTTGGCAGAATCTGGCGTATTTGGATCATTATCATTTATTGCCATAATTATTATTGTTATAACTACTGCTATTCGGGTTTATAAAGAGGCTAGAAGTAAGAAGGTGAAAGGATTGAGTTTAGCATTATTAATTGGTTTAATCACTTATTTTATTCATGGTACCTTAAATAACTTTCTTGATACAGATAAAGCGTCTGCAGTATTTTGGGGGTTTATTGCCATCATTGTAACCTTGGATGTTTACTATAAAGAAAAGGAAGATGAGCAGTTAGTTGATTAAAATAAAAAAATTAAAATTTCGTGGTTCAATCATTAAGTTTCGTGAAATATTTGGAAAGAAATTAAAATATTTCAATACCTAAAATTGAGATATCATCAAAAATTGCAGTATTTCCTTTATATATATTTTGGTTCTGAATAATATCTTCAATGTTTTCATCAATACTTAAGTCATTTGTAAATGATTGTTCAATTTCTTCAATATCAAATTCAACTTTATTTTCATGAATACATTCAACTAAACCATCGGTATAGCATAATATCTTTGTCCTGCCATTTATAAGTTCCTTTCCAGTTTTTAAAAAAGGTATTTCATCAAGCATTCCTAATCCAATACAGCCATCTGATAAATAGGTGATTTTTTTTCTTTTTATATCGTATAAAATTGGTGGATTATGTCCTGCATTAATAAATTCCAGTTCTTGATTTTTTTTATCGTATCGGCCAATAAATAAAGTTATAAATTTTTCTCCGGCGGCAATTTCCATTACCCTTTTATTTAATTTTCTAATTAATTCCTTTAATGGAATTCTTGAAGAAAAAAGCGCTCTTAAATTTGCCTGGAAATTTGACATGAATAAAGCTGCTGAAATACCTTTCCCAGAAACGTCAGCAATGCAAAATCCAAATTTATCTTTATCAAGGGTAATAAAATCGTAATAATCCCCTCCGATTTCAAAATGGGGGTGGTAATAGGCCGATACCATAATTTCATCGCTTCGGGGCAAAATATTTTCATTTGGAATTAGTAGTGATTGCATCTGCGAGGCAAATTCAAGCTCTTTACGTATTGCTTCCTGCCTTAAACTTTCTTTATATAAACGAATATTTTCAATGGCAATAATAATGATATTGGATAAGGTTTGGATAAAATGCAAGTGCTTAATAGTAGGACTTATCCCTTCCATTTCCTCATCAATGTCACCAATTAAGACAAATGCTAATGGAGCATTATTGTTATAAACTGGGATAATTA
>CAZBZX010000384.1:0-4392 GCA_964496465.1 uncultured Bacteroidales bacterium | reverse complement strand
CCTTTAAATCATCCATTTTTGAAAAAAACAAACAAAGATAGAGTTATGAATAAAATAATCAATGAATTAAAGGAGAAAATAATGAAGAAAATTTTGAAATTGATCAATAGCGATGGAATAGAGAAATATCGGTCATGAATTTCATTTTATAATAAAAAGAAAGAAAGGCTGTCATTTTGTTTTGACAGCCTTGTATAAAAAACAAATTTATTTTTTAATTATTTTTTTGGTGATTGAATTTCCTGTTTTGTCTATTATTTTTAGAAAATAAATACCTATTTGAAGATCTGTGATATTAAGTTCATTAAAACCATCGGTAAATTCTTTTACCAATATGCCATTTATATTAAATATACAAACCTTTTGTATTTTTTCAGTATTACTAATTTTAAAATAATCTAAAACCGGATTTGGATAAACCTCCATGCTTAAATTTTGATTTTCATCAATATTTAAGGGAATATTTATTGTGTATGTTTTTGTAACTACTTTACTTGGTTTTAATCCATTTTTGTAAGCTATTGCATTTAAAGTTGTTGTATTTTCTATCGATAATGCAGTTGTATAAAGTTCCCCGTTTATATTATCTGGTATTTCATTGCCATAAGTATAATATATTTCCGTATCACTAGTGTCAGTTGATAATTCAATGGTAATCGCTGAGGTATATTCCCCCTCATTTTTACTAAATATAGGAGCATCAACAGTATCATAAAGAATTATATAACTTTCTTCACTTATTATACTTGATGTATATCCTGTTTTATATGCAATAACCTTTATTGTTATATCAGTTTCAATTAATATTGGATTTTCATATAAATATGAAGTTAAATCAGGGGTTGAACCATCCAACGTGTACCGTATAGTAGCATTTTCTGTAACAGTTGACAATTCAATATTTTGAATACTTTTATATGTTCCTGATAATTTATTATATATAACAGTATCAACATAAAAATAATAATCTTCAGAAGTTATTATACTTGGAATATAATTATCTTTATAAGCTATTGCTTTTAATGTTTGAGAAGAATCAAGTATAATTGCTGAATTATATAAATTATCTGATTCGTCTGGAATACTTCCATCAGTAGAATAATATATTTGTGCGCCAGCTGTTAATGTCGACAATTCAATAATTTGTGAGTTATTAAAATCATCTGGAGTTAATGAAAATTCTACGGAATCTACCTGGAATGTAATTATGCAAGTATTGATATTACTATTTTGCCATCCTTTTTTTATCCCAATCGATTTTATTGTTACTGATGTATCAATTTCTAGCATAGTTGTATATAAGGTTGAATAAATATCAGGATCAGTTCCATCAGTTGTATAGTATATATTTACATCAGGGGTTGTAGTAGAAAGTGTTAAGGTCTGAGGATTATAATACAATCCGGATACCAAACTTGAGGTTAAATCATCAACTTTAGAAGTAATTGCTGTTGAATCCCCAGCTGTCCAATCGAATGAAAGTGAATTTAAATTCTGAACATTAAATTCATGTGTAACTGGGTCTAAATCCCACACATTAGGCTCCATCCAGGGTTTATTGCCAGTCCAAAAACGAACTTCGTAGTTATTTTCATTTCCCGTAACTTCTAATGAATCATATATAAATTTAAGATTTGCTGAAATTGAATCTTCTTCAATAAAATTGGTTTGAATACTCCAGAATTTTGATAAACCAACTGTATCTTCCATACCCGCATGATATCCTGATTTAGCTTTAACAGCAATAAATTTTTCACCTCCGGGATGATTTATATTATTTGTAATTTCAACTGGAGAGAAGTAATTTTCATTGACTGTTGTTCCTACTGGAAATATGGTCATAAACCTGTCAGAAGTATTTGATTTAATTACTAAACTTCCGGTTCCATTTGTTACAATCATTTTTTCGGTTGAAGGATTATCAAAAATGAAACTTGCAGCAGTATCGATTACTAAATTATAATCGTTTAAACTAATTATACCATTTGTATTTTTTTCCAGGCTATTTTTAACTAAAATTTCACCATCTAGTTCAGAAGTACCATCAGCTTTAATTTCAATTATTTCATATGCAGCGGAAGTAATTTGAGGGTTTTTGTTTGAATATATTACCCTATTACCAATTGAGTCTAAAATTAAATTGCAATTAATTTTTTCACCTGTGAAATCGAGTTTATTTTTATTTATTAATGCTCCATTACCATTCAAGGTATTACAGGTTAAATATTCTGAATTTAAAACATTAATAGTATTAATTTCTGTATTATGAATTGTATCATTGATTATTAATTCCTGATTATTTGAAGTAAAAATATACTGGCCATCTCCACTTATGAAATTGGCATCTTTATTTACAGTCAGACCATTTCTGAATTCAAATATATTATTTTTATATGCTGTCCATGAAGCGCTGTCAGAAATAATAACATTACCATTGCAAATAAGAACAGAGTGATCTGTAGATGTTTCCAATATTCCATTTATGGAAAATAATCCTTTAATTTCAACAGAATCGTTATCTAAATTAAATGTCCCACCTTTTTCAATATTAAAACTTCCATTTATAATTCTGTGAACAATTCCATCTCCAAAATATTTATTACCATCTCCTGAAATAGTTAAATTTCCTATATTTCCATTAAAACCTGTCCATCCTTTTGTTATTTCATAATTTGTATCCATGTAATATTGAATGGTTGAAGAGTTATGAATGATATAATCTTCAAAAAATGCGCATGAAAATGTATCCGTTGAAGCAATTAGTAAGGAACCCAATGAATCTAAAATTAAGCTATTCAAGTTGTCCCCGGCATTTATTGAAAATGAACCAACATCTAATATTCCTTTTGTAATTGTTAAGTTACCTGAATTTATAGTTACCGGTTTCCGTAAAAATACTTTTGCGGCCACAATATTTTTTTCAATTTTTAAGCCTCCAAACTTTCCATTTTCACCGCTTCCTGTTAAATCTACTAAATCCTTTAGTTCTGAATCGCTATTACCAATAAAAACTATTTCAACCGCATCACCTTCTTCTTCATAGAAATCAATACTTCCAGGCCCATATAAATTACTACCTACTTTAACTGTATGAATAAGTGGATTAACTTTATTACTATCAACATTAAATTCACCGTTTATATTGACTTCATCAGCAACAGTAAATATTATGGGATTGATAGTGTCAAAAGTTAGGGAAGATGATGCATTAATCGTTAAATTTAAAATATTTACATCCATATCAATGATAATATGATTGTTAATCGATGCTTTGTTAGCTGCATCAGGTATTGCCCCACCTGTCCATACATTTGGGTCACTCCATCTGCCATCTGCTTTTGTTGTTTTAGTTGTTTGTGCTTGTAATTGGTTTATTATATTAAATAGTGATAAAACACAAGCTATTATGATTAAAATAAATTTTTTCATGATTGTATTTTTAGATTAAACTTATTTGATTAGATCAATTAAAAAGGCTGCCAATTTGTTTCTGACAGCCTTTAGAAAATCGAATTATCTTTTAATTATTTTTCTGGTAGAAGAATTTCCAGTTTTGTCTGTTATTTTTAGAAAATAAATGCCAATTTGAAGATCAGTTATATTAATTTCATTAAAACCATCTGAAAATTCTTTAACCAATACACCATTTAAATTGAATAAAGCGGCATTTTGAATATTTTCAGAATTACTTATTTTTATGTATTCTGAAGCTGGATTAGGATAAATGTTAAAGTTGGATGGTTGGACTAATTTGAAAATACTAGTAGGTTCTGAAACAGACTTGAGTATAATTTTTTGATCAGTAGTCAGTTCAACTTCACCGGTATATTCAAGTTCAATTAATTCAGGATTTAATAAAGGGGTACTTACAATGAGCTGTAGTACATCAGATTTTTGTTCGCTCCAAAAAACTTCCTCAATTTCAATTGCTTCAGCAGTAGCTGATTTTAAGATTTCTACCAATTTAATTTTAAATAAGGTTTTAATTTCCTGTGGTTCAGTTATCTTGTAACAGAATTTTATTCTTATGTCAACAGAATCAATAATAATAATTTCTTCTATTACTTCAGAAAGTTTACGTTTATTTTGATTAGTTAATGAATCTTCATTTCCGGCATTTGCATTTTTTTGAACAATTCTGAATTTAGCCTGCGTTTTAATCCCTAAAAGTGAATCAACTTCACCTTGTTTTTTCATATACATTGAATCAATTTGATGTTGCCATTGATTTATTGCCGAATCTATTTTTTCTTTATACTCATAGCAATTTCCTTCTTGTTTTTTAAGCATGGAATCAAGTTTTTGACATTGATTCTGAATACTATCATTAACAACTTTTATTACAGAATCGCCGTATTGTACTTGATTTAAAACCATATATTCATATTGAAT
>CAZBZX010000383.1:0-4399 GCA_964496465.1 uncultured Bacteroidales bacterium | reverse complement strand
AGATTTCAAAAAACACCGGAATTGAAAAAATTACTGTTCAAAAAACAGTTGAAGCATTCATGGAATCAATTAGAGAATCCTTAGTGAAAGATAAAAATGTTTATTTAAGAGGATTTGGAAGTTTCATAGTGAAGAAAAGAGCTAAAAAAACAGCTAGAAATATTTCAAAGAATACAACTATTATTATCCCAGAACATTTTATTCCATCTTTCAAACCAGCTAAGTCGTTTGTTAATAAGGTGAAAAATAATATTAAAAAATAGTTTTAATAATTTAAAAAAATAATTGCTATGCCTAGCGGGAAGAAGAGGAAGAGACATAAAATGGCTACGCATAAACGTAAAAAACGTTTACGAAAGAACCGCCACAAGAAGAAGAAATAATATTTTTTTATTTCTGGTCTTTATTTGATGATAAACCTAAAGAAGTAATATTTCTTTAGGTTTATCTTATTTAATAGCATGTAATTCTATATGTTTTAATTTGAAGGGGCGTGAGTAACGAATTAATCATTAAAGGATCCTCCTCAGAAATTCTTATTGCATTATTAGAAGATAAGAAATTAGTTGAACTTAACAGCGAAAAAAGGGATGTTAAGTTTGCTGTAGGAGATATTTATTTAGGCCGGGTAAAAAAGATAATGCCCGGACTTAATGCTGCTTTTATAGACGTAGGATATGAAAGAGATGCATTTCTTCATTATCATGACTTGGGACCTCAGTTTCGTTCATTAAATAAATATGTTTCTAACATAATTAACAAAAAGGCGAAACAATATTCTGTTTCAAGATTTAGGCTTGAGAAGGATATAAATAAAGATGGAACTATAAATGAGGTACTTGTTCCAGGCCAGAAAATTATGGTTCAGATTGCTAAAGAACCAATTTCTACAAAAGGTCCACGATTAACTTCAGAAATTTCTTTAGCTGGAAGACATTTGGTTTTAATTCCTTTCTCAAATAAAATATCAATTTCTTCAAAAATTGAATCCCTTGAAGAACGAAACAGATTAAAAAGATTAATTGAAAGTATCAGGCCAAAAAACTACGGAGTAATTGTAAGAACAGTTGCTGAAGATAAAAAAGTAGCAACTTTTGATTCTGAATTACAAGCCCTCGTTAGAAAATGGGAGCACGCTTTTTATAGGGTAAGAGTAAACAAGGTTCCAATACTGATTATTAGTGAGCTTGAAAGAACTGCTGCAATATTACGGGATGTTCTTAATCATTCATTTAATCATATTTATGTTGATGATGATATAACTTATCGTGAAGCTAAAAGTTATTTAAGTGAGATAGCACCTGAAAAGGAAAAGATTGTAAAATTTTATCAAGGAAAAATCCCAATTTTTGAGAAATACGAAATAGATAAACAAATTAAAGGCTTATTTGGGAAAACAGTTTCATTTAAACATGGCGCTTATTTAATAATTGAACATACAGAAGCTTTACATGTAATTGATGTTAATAGTGGAAACCGGTCAAAATCAAGTATCGACCAGGAAACAAATGCATTAGAAGTTAATATGGCCGCGGCAGAAGAAATTGCCCGCCAATTAAGACTTCGGGATATGGGAGGGATTATAGTTGTTGATTTTATTGATATGATCTCGCAAGATAATAAGCAAAAACTTTTTGATAAAATGCGTGAAGTTATGTCAGCTGATCGTACAAAGCATAACATTTTACCTTTAAGTAAGTTTGGACTGATGCAAATAACCAGACAAAGGGTTCGACCAGTAATGGATATTAAAGTGTTGGAAAAATGTCCGTCATGCAAAGGTAGTGGTGAAGTTGCTCCTACAATAATTTTTAGTGATGAGCTGGCAAGCAAAATTGATTTTTTCGTGGAACGCGATAGTTTATCTACCATATATATTCATGTGCATCCTTATATAGCAGCATATTTAAATAAAGGATTAATTTCACAAAGAATTCGATGGATATTTAAATTTAAATGCCGGATAAAAATTATTAAAAAAGCTTCTTTAGGATTTCTCGAATACAAATTTTTTGACCGAAAGGGAAAAAAACTTGTTACAGAATAAAAAATTCTTCATTTATATCCTTTTATTACTTTCAAATCATTCAGTTAAATTCTGTTAAATTGATATTAAAATTTAAACAAAGTAGGTTGTAATCCGTACTTTTTATAATTTTAGTAAAAATTTATAAATCATGAACAAACATTTTATTATTCTTATTACAATAATTTTAATTAAATTTTCTTCGGTTAATAGTCAAATTTTAAATCCTGTGACCTGGGATTTTAGTAAAAAGCAAATTGATAATAATACATATGAGTTGATTTTTAAAGCTAATATTGAGAAAACTTGGCATTTATACTCAATGAATTTACCTGAAGGTGGGCCTATACCAACTAGTTTTCATTTTACCGAATCAGATAAATTTAACTTAATTGGAAATACAATTGAATTTACAAAACCAGAATCAAAATATGATGCCACATTTGGGATGGAAATGAAATTATTTGCTAATGAGGCCATTTTTATTCAGAAAATTAAATTGTTAAATGAAGAGAATATAAATATTTCAGGTTTTGTTGAATTTATGAGTTGTGACGATAGTCGGTGCTTACCACCTAAAGAAGTTGAATTTAATTTTTCTTTTGGAGAAAATAGTACAAAGGTTAAAAGTAAAGAAGAAAGTATAACAAAAGTTCAGGGAGTTGAAATTGGACAACCATCGATTAACTTGACTGATACCGAAAAAGATAACATCAAAATTGAAAGTACAACTGAAAAAAAATCAATGCTATTATTTTTTATTTTGTCATTCCTAGCTGGATTAGCTGCAATTTTAACACCTTGCGTTTTTCCTATGATTCCCATGACCATTACTTTTTTTATGAATCAAAGTAAAAGCAGGAGCAAGGGAATTATTCAAGGAATAGTTTTCGGGTTGTCAATAATAATTATTTACACTTTAATTGGCGTTATAGTATCTCTTACCAGTGCTGGAGCTGATTTTGCTAATCAACTTAGTACACACTGGATCCCAAATATCATATTTTTTGTATTATTTTTAGTATTCGCGGCATCATTCTTCGGAATGTTTGAACTGATATTACCTAACAGCCTGGTGAATAGGGCGGATAAACAAGTTGATAAAGGTGGTTATTTAGGTGCATTTTTTATGGCATTAACATTAGTTATTGTTTCTTTCTCATGCACGGGTCCAATAGTTGGGGCATTATTAGTAGAAGCTGCCAGTGGAGCAGTATTAAAACCTACAATTGGCATGTTTGGCTTTGGGTTAGCATTTGCGCTTCCGTTTACAATATTTGCTATCTTCCCGGGAATATTAAAGAAATTACCAAAATCTGGCGGATGGCTAAATTCGGTAAAAGTTATTTTAGGCTTTATTGTGCTGGCTTTTTCATTGAAGTTTTTGTCGGTTGTTGATCAGACATATCATTGGGGGATTTTACCACGAGAAATATATCTGGCAATTTGGATCGTTCTGTTTACATTAATGGGATTTTATTTGTTAGGTAAAATTAAATTTTCTCACGATAGCGATTTACCTAATTTAAAATTTCCCCGATTTTTGTTGGCTGTAGCTACATTCGCTTTTGTGATTTATATGATACCGGGAATGTTCGGGGCACCATTACAAGGGATTTCTGCATTGATACCTCCAAAGACAGATCATAGCTTTGATTTAATTGAGATCATTAAATCAAATAAAAGTTCATCTTCTGAAATAGATGAAATGTCAGAGTTATGCGGAACTTCAAAATATGCTGATTTTTTACATTTACCGTATGGATTGAAAGGGTATTTCGATTATGAAGAAGGGATGAAATGTGCAAAAGATCAAAATAAACCTGTATTGCTCGACTTTAAAGGTCATGCCTGTTCTAATTGTAAAGCCATGGAAGCTAATGTTTGGTCCGATCCAGAAGTATTAAAAAGATTAAAGGAAGACTTTATTATAATAGCCTTATATGTAGATGATAAAACAAAATTACCTGAAGAAGAATGGATAACTTCAACATATGACGGCAAACTGAAGAAAACTATTGGTAAGAAAAACCTCGATTTTCAGATTTCAACATATCAAACCAACTCACAACCATATTATGTTTTGGTTGATCCAAATGGAAATATGCTTAACACTCCGAAAGGAATGGATTTAAATGTTGATCGATTTATTGAATTTTTAGATAAAGGTTTGAGTAATTTTTCAGTTAATAATTAAATTTTAAATTTATTTAGCGAAGACGCATTGAAGAAGTATCCATGCATTGATGTTGTGCATTATGTAATTAATACTTAATGCAGTGTTTTTATAATATATAATTACTTTCTAAAAATTATGAATACTCATTATTTATTCATTTTGTTATACATCCGTTTCGGAGAATTCAAAATTTC
>CAZBZX010000382.1:0-4407 GCA_964496465.1 uncultured Bacteroidales bacterium | reverse complement strand
AGGCAAAATCATGATCGTGTGTAATAGTTGGGGTCCCAGTCTTTTTAACAGCTTTTCTAATTGCTAATCCCATTTCAAGATGAGAAGGTAATGCTGAAGCATTTTCGGAAATTAAAAGTTGAAGCTTGTTTTTTCGTACCCACTCTACAATTCTTTCATAAATTATAATGGAATATAAATTAATATGCTCTAGTAATTCTTTTATATTTTCTTCAGGATGAAAAAATGCTTTCTTTTGTCCCCAAAAACTTTCGGGTGAAAAAAAAGACATTTCAGGAACTACTGTTTCTTTTTGTGGATCAATTTTTCTTCCCTCAAACTGGCCACTAATAATATAAATATCATGACCCATTCTTTCTAATACTTCAATCCATTTTTCGGTCTCAAGTGCAACCCCATCCACTCCGCCTATACGACCGATAATGATTCCAATTCTCATATTAACTGATCTTTATTGAATTAAAAATAAAGATATTAATAAATAATTACACTTACAATAAAGTACTGAATAGTTCACTACTTTAAAGAAAAAGTTGCAGAGCCAAAATTATACCCATCAGTATAAAGATCAACAGTATAGTTACCAGGAATCAACATTCCATTATTTTGCCAAAAAATGCACACTGGTAAATCCTGGTTTTCATATTCAATTTCCCGATTAGCAGAATAAACCAACATCTCTCCGTCAGATTCAAAGATGTCTTGCTCCGAATCGGCCAATACAATTTTATCAGGCCTGGTAATTCTCATATATACTGTTCTTGGGCCAGGTTCTGCAATGGGATTTTCTCGAATAATAAAACACGCTCTAATTCTTTCTATTTTTGATATTCTATCCTTTTCTTTTCCTTTATTATTAAGAGCAAGCGCAACAATTTCTTTAGCCGTTAACTTTGAGCCATATTCAACTTTTGCAGATAAATCATCCTTTATTTTCCTTTCAGATTCTAATTCAGTTTTTATCTGACTCATTTTTTCTTTTACTTCTGTATTCTCAGCTCTTAAAAGTTTATTTCTGGTATTTAATGAGTCAATCTGTACAATATAGCTTTTCATAATTTCACGCAAGGTGGTAAGCTCTTTTTTATATTGTCTTATTAATTGAGCATTCGTAGTTTTAACATCTTTAATTTCTGTGATTAATTTTTCTATTTCAACCTGTCTTTGAGCTAATTTATAATTAATAGAATCATTCTCTGATTTTAAAACAGAGTATTCATCAGATAAATTTGTGAATTCTTTTATGAGCTCCATCTTTTCATCTTCAATCTTTTCCTTTTCTTTTACCTGGTCATAATATAAGTATCCAAGTATTCCGGCTGATATAATTAAAACAATAATTAAAAAAACAATAACTCCAGTTGAACTGGTTTTAGGTTCTATATTTTGTTCTTCCATAACCAAATTATTTATCAATTTGTGGTAAAAATAAATACATTTTAGGAGATTGTAAATCCTTATTACTATTATTTTATTTACAATAGATGTTAAAAAACTAAATATCAGCATATTATGCTCTAAAAAAGTATTAAAATTTACCAACAACTCACATAAAAAAATAAATTACAAACATGTTTATTGAAATTATGTAAATAATTTTCATGCTCCTTTCATAATTTTACCTTTGCAAATTAAATTTATATAATGGCAACATTTTTATTTGATGAAATTATTTTTGGACCTGTAAACAGCAGAAGGCTTGGTATATCATTAGGAATTAATTTACTTCCTAATGATAGTAAATTCTGCAATTTTAATTGTATTTATTGTGAATGTGGTTTATCCCCTATTCCCAATTCAATACAAAATAAATTCCATACAAGAGAGGAAGTGAAAAATGCTTTGGAAAATAAACTGAAATATTTAACAAGTAATAAAAAAAAATTAACCACAATAACTTATGCCGGTAATGGAGAACCTACATTGCATCCATCATTTGCTGAAATAATAGACGATACCATATTTTTAAGAAAAAAATATTATCCAGAGGTTGAAATTGCAGTATTATCAAATGCAACGACATTAAAATCTAAAAAGGTTTTTTTAGCATTAAATAAAATTGAAAAAAATATTTTAAAACTGGATTCAGCTTTTCAGGAAACGGCAGATTTGTTAAACCAACCTTTTGGAAATTATTCAATTGATGAGGTAATAACCCGTTTAAAAAATTTCCATGGAAACTTTATTCTACAAACGATGTTTATTCAAGGAAGGTTTAAAGGTAAACTTGTAAATAATGCATCTGATAAAGAAATTGAAGCATTGCTAAATGTGATTAAAACCGTAAATCCAAAAGAAGTAATGATATATACAATTGAAAGGGATACTCCATATCCTGATTTATTTAAAGTGCCAAAAGAAAAACTCCATGAAATTGCTTCAAAAGTAAAAAAATTAGGCTTTTCTGTTCAAGTTTCTGAATAAGGAAATTAAAAATCAATTTTTAACTGGTTATTCAGCAAATTGTATGTTTTACGGTGAAATGAAGAAATTCCAATTCGACTTATAGCTTCCCTGTGTTTCTTTGTTGGATAACCTTTATTATTTATCCAATCGTATTCAGGAAATTTAATATGCAAATTCTTCATATATTCATCCCTGTATGTTTTAGCTAGGATTGATGCTGCTGCAATTGAATAATATTTTGAATCACCTTTAACAATACATGTAAATGGTATATTATTAAATTGTTTAAACCTGTTGCCATCAATTATTAAATGTTCAGGTTGAATCGTTAACTTCTCTATAGCCCTGTGCATGGCAAGGTATGAGGCATTTAATATATTGATTTTATCAATTTCTACATTATCAACTTCTGCAACTGCCCATGAAATAGCAATATTCTGAATCTCCTTTCTTAATTCTATTCGTACTTTTTCTGTTAATTTTTTTGAGTCATTTAAAATTGGATGAGTATAATCCTGGGGCAAAATAACTGCTGCAGCATATACAGGCCCTGCTAAACATCCTCTTCCAGCTTCATCACAACCTGCTTCAATTATATTTTTTTTACAATAACTTCTTAAATAACCAGGCATTTAAATACTTTTTTCAATGCATCTCCATAAATTATTTGCTGTATTATCCCATGAAAATAGATTCCTTCTTATTTTCCCTTTCTCAATTAACTCATTTCTATAATTAACATCGGAAGAAATTTTTATCATCGCATTTTTTATATCTTTAACTGAGAAAGGATCGACTAGAACACCTGCATCTTGCACTATTTCTGGAATGGAAGTAACATTAGATGTAATTATTGGTATATCACAATACATTGCTTCTAGATTAGGTATACCAAATCCTTCAAATGTCGGCACAAAAGTTAAAGCAATTGCACCACCAATTAGTAATCGTAAATTATTTGGCGATTGTCTGCCCGTGAAAATTACATCATTTTTAGAATGCATATTTTTATAGGAATCATTAATTTCTTTGGTTTTAAAAAATTTTTCACCCACTATTACCAACTTCATTTCACTTTCTGATTCTTTTTTAAATATGTCAAAAGCTTGCAATAATCGCGCAACATTTTTTCTTGGATGAAGATTTCCAATAAAAATAAAGTAATTATAACCATCTGTAAAGTTTCGCTTTACCTTTCTTTTTTCGTTATCATTAATTGGGTTATAAAAACAATTTGCCCCATTATAAAGTACATCAATTTTTTTGGGATTCAATAAATAACTTTTTGCAATATCATTCTTTGAATAATTTGATACAGTTCCAATTCGTATGGCCTTTTGTGCAAACTTTGGAAAAAAGTACTGATAATACTTTCTAGTTAAATAAGGTAAATCTTCAGGTTGATGATGAAAATTAATATCATGAATTATAGCTATTGAGGGAACTTTCGTGGATAATGATAAATACCCGTCGGGTGAAAGGAAAAGATCAGCATTGTATTTCGTAAGAATTTTTGGAATAGAATATTCAAACCATAAATACCATAAAAACGGGTGCCTTGATTGTGGCCCAATAACAACAGGTAATATATTTTCCGAAAAAATAAACTTTTTAGAATATGGCCTGTCAAAAATAAAAATGAATTCATGATCTTTATGAGTTGTTGTTATCCTTTTTAACGATTCAAAAGTAAACCAACCTATCCCATCTAGTTTATTATCAATCAATAACCTAGTATTTACCGCGATTTTCATAACACAAAATTATTATTTAAAATTTAATGTTAAAATATCTTAATCTTGTTACATTTACAAAAAAAAGTTATAAAAAGCTTTGAAAAGAAAATTTATAACAAATCTTGCGCTTGTTCTTTTTCTTAATCTACTTATTAAGCCTTTTTGGATATTCGGTATTGACCGTACTGTGCAAGTAATAGTAGGTGAGTCGGAGTATGGCTTTTATTTTTCTTTATTTCAATTATCTGTTTTATTAAATGTAATT
>CAZBZX010000381.1:0-4426 GCA_964496465.1 uncultured Bacteroidales bacterium | reverse complement strand
ATAATCCTTCAGATAACAGCAGTATAAGCCATAATAACATTATTACAATTTTTCAGGGAAAAGATAAAAATATATGGATAGGAACAGGGTCTGGAGGTTTAAATCTTTTTCATATTAATGACGGAACTTTCACAAGATATATGCATGATCCGAATAACCCAAATAGTATCAGTTACAACGATATATTCAATATTAATGAAGATTCTAATGGAAATTTATGGATTGCTACAAACAGGGGATTAAATTTATTTAATAAAAAAACTAAAAAATTTACTACTTTTTTAATGAAAAATGGACTCCCTTCAAATACAATTCAAAATATCGTTGAAGATAATGAAGGTTATTTGTGGTTAAGCACAGGGAATGGAATTTCAAAATTTGATAATATTAAAAAAACTTTTACAAATTTTACCAGCGGAAAAGGAATTGAAGATAATAAATTTAATTATTCCACTTCATTAATAGATAAAAATGGAAGAATCTATTTCGGGGGTATTAACGGATTAATAGTTTTTAAACCAGAAGATCTAATACAGAATCAACTTAAGCCAGATGTTATCATATCTGATTTAAAAATTTTTAATAAATCTGTTTTACCTGGTGAACAAGGATCTCCATTAACTAAACCAATTTTTGATACTGAAGAGATAAAACTTAGGCATAATCAAAATTTTATTACCCTTGAATTTGTAGCTTTTAACTATTTAAATCCGATGAAAAATAAATATGCCTACAAACTTGAAGGATTTGATAAAGATTGGATATATACTGATGCAACAAGAAGATATGCTACCTATTCGAATTTACCTGGAGGTAAATATTATTTTAAAGTAAAAGCCTCAAATAATGACGGGATTTGGAATGACAAAGGAACCATGCTTAAAATAATAATAATACCCCCTTTCATAAAGACAATCTATTTTACCATTTTTATTGTACTATTTATTTTTATTAGCATCTATTTTCTAATTAAATTAAGGTTAAAACGATATGAAAAAATAAATATCATGCTGGATCAAAAAGTAAAAATGAGAACAGCAGAAATTTATCATCAAAAAAGCGAAATTGAAGCCCAGCGCGATGAAATTGAATTGCAAAAACAAGCTTTAATCGACCAAAAAGAAAAAATTGAAAATCAAAATAAAAGACTTCAAACGCAGCATGACGAACTGGAACAAGAGGTAAAAATTAGGACAAAAGACCTGGAAGAGGCAAAAAATAAAGCTGAGGAATCAGATAGGCTTAAAACAGCTTTTTTGACAAATCTTTCTCATGAAATTAGAACTCCTATGAATGCTATTATCGGTTTTGCGAGCCTCTTATCTGATCCTGATATAGGAGAAGACCAAAGGAATGAATTTATAAGTCACATAAACCATAATAGTGTATCATTATTGCATATGATTGATGATATTATTGATGTATCAAAGATAGAATCAAATACTATTGAAATAAATAAAAATGAATCCTCGTTAAATGTAATTTTAATTGACTTATACTCGACTTATTTAAATTTCAAATCCGAAATTGGGAAAACCCATATTGATTTACGTTTAAATAATCCACATAAAAATGAGAATATCAAATTACTGACCGATTCCTACCGGTTTAGGCAAGTTTTTGCCAATTTATTAAACAATGCCTTTAAATATACTGAAGAGGGTTATATTGAGTTTGGTATAAAAAAAGAAGAATCAACTATTTTATGTTATGTGAAAGATACAGGAATTGGAATCCCAGATGATAAAAAAAGTGTCATATTTGAAAGTTTTACAAAAATTGATGAAGATTCAAGTAGAATATCAAGGGGTACAGGTGTGGGCTTAACCCTTTCTAAAAAATTAGTGAGTCTATTGGGAGGAAATCTTTGGGTGGAAACAGAACAACAAGTTGGCTCAACTTTCTATTTCAATATTCCTTATATGACTAAGCCTATTTTTACAAAAGAATCGCTAGACGTTGATTGGAATGATAAAACTATTATTGTTGCAGAAGATGAAGATGAAAATTACTTATTATTTCAAAATATTTTAAACAAAACAAAAGCTAAAATAATTCGTGCTAAGAATGGACAAGAAGTAATTGATATTATGAAAGGAGAAGATAAAGTTGATTTAATTGTTATGGATCTAAGGATGCCTATAAAGGATGGTATTGAAGCTACAGTTGAACTTAGGAAAACAAACAATAAAATACCTATTATTGGGGTAACCGCTTATACTTTTTCAATTGATAAAGAAAATTTAATTGAAACAGGAATAAATGAATTAATTAACAAACCTCTAAAATCAAGTGTGTTAATATCAAATTTAATGAAATACTTAGGTAAATAGTTTTCATAAAAATATTTATGTATTAATATTTCTAGCCCAATTCATAACATTTGAAGGAGGCCTTTTATTTTTAAGTTCATCGGCCATAAATTGCATGTAAGGATGTGCATGTTTAAAAAAAGAATATAACCCGCTACATAGATAATTAAGTCCATATTCTCCATCCTCAGTATAAGAAATCCTGTTTTTAGGACATTCCCCATGACACGCAAACCTATATTCGCATTCAATGCATTTTTTAGGTAATGATATAAGTTTTTTTTCGCCAAAGATTTGTTGCTTTTTTGAGTTAATTATTTCAACTAATGGTTTCTCTAACACATTACCAATAAGGTCTTCAGGATATACAAAATGATCGCAGGAATAAATATCGCCATTATGTTCCATAACTAAAGCATCACCGCAGGTTTCCTTATACAAGCATAAACCCGGATTTTCTCCTACCCAATTTGCAAGAGTAGCATCAAATAGTTGAATATAATATTTTCCCACATCATTTCGTATCCATTCATCAAATAGAGAAATTAAAAAGTCACCATACTTTTTTCCATTAACAGACCACGAAGTAACTTCCGCCTCATTTTTAAAGTCAGGATGGACCAAATAAAGGTCATTAGAAACAAAATTTTTGGATTTTCTTTCAACAACAGGAATAAACTGCATAAAACGGCTGCCAATATTTTTAAAAAAACGATATATTTCAATTGGATAGTCAGAATTATAATCATTAACTACAGATAAAGTATTAAACTCAACATTATTTTTTATCAACAATTCAATTCCATACATTACTTTTTTAAAAGATCCTTTTCCGTCGATTCCTCTTCGGTATTTATTGTGTATATGTTCAGGTCCATCAATTGATACTCCAATTAACATATTATTTTCTTTAAAAAAAGCACACCACTCATTTGATATTAATGTACCATTTGTTTGAAAATAATTCTCGATTTTTTTATCCCCTGCATATTTTTTTTGAATTGAAATAGCCTTTCTATAAAAATCAATACCGAGCATTGCCGGCTCCCCACCTTGCCATACAAATATAATAACAGGAACTTCTTGTGACTCGATATATTGTTTAATAAAAAGTTCGAGTATATTCTCTGAAATTTTAAAATACTTTTGTACAGGATAAATTTTCCTTTTCTCAAGATAATAGCAGTACTCGCAATTTAAATTACACAAAGGCCCAGTAGGTTTAATGATAAAATTATAGGCCAGCGGTTTTCCTATATATATATTATTTCTCATGTTTAATACATCGCAATATAGAGAAATAATTCATTCAAAAAAAAATGGTAACTCTATAGAATTACCATTTCTTATCATTACAAAAATAATTTATTTAATAATTATTGATTTAGTTACTTCATGTTCCGAATTAGCTATTTTAATAATATAATTTCCTTTTTCTATGTCTGTTATATCTATTATTTCATTGTTCTGATAATAGCCACTTAATTGTTTTCTTCCTAACATATCATAAATTTCAATTAAAGTTCTTTCATTATTTGGTAGTTGAACGGTTATATTTTTACTTGCTGGATTTGGATAAATTGCTATATTCCCAGTTAATTCCTCATCAATTGCAACTAATTGTTTTCCAATTCCAATTAAATCAAATTTTAATGAAGCTTCATCCGGGTCATTACTCAATACATTTAACACACCCAAATGTAATCCATTTTTAACTGGCATAAATGTTAAACTAATTAATTTTGAATCCCCAATCACAAGTGTGGCTTCATTTTCATCAACTGTAAATCCTTCTCCTTCAACCGTACATGTAGCTGAAAGTATATTTTCACCTTCATTGGCTATTTTTAATACCCATGTATCTTCTAGACCTACATTGGTCTCTTCAAACATAATTGTAGGTGATGCCTGATCAAAACCTCCATCTACTAATGAGTAAATAGATATATCCGGGTCATATTTTATTCCAAATCCGCTCAAATAAATAATATATGGACTGTCATTTGCATCATTACTATTTATATATATTGAACCGGAATGATATTCAGTATTTTCCGGCGCATATTGTACTTCAATTTCTTCTGATCCATCAGCAGGAATAGTATAACTTGTTG
>CAZBZX010000380.1:0-4426 GCA_964496465.1 uncultured Bacteroidales bacterium | reverse complement strand
GGGAGTAAGCGCAATTTAATAATGACGAATAGATCTTTACTACTCCTGAATATTCCTAAGGCATTAAACGAATTAAGCTTTATAAATATTTTGTAATAATATTAAATAATTGGTTTTGATCAAATGGCTTGGTTAAGTAATCGTTGCAACCCATTTTTATAGCTTTTTCTTTTTCATTCGATAAAGCATATGCCGTTTGCGCTATAACAGGTATATTAATATTTTTTTCATGTAACTTTCGCATGGCTTCAAACCCATTCATAACAGGCATATTTATATCAAGTAAAATAATATCAACCATGTTTTTATCAAGATATTCCAATAATGCCTTTCCGTTATATACATGCACAATTTTTATTCCAGTGGGCAACAATAATTCTTTTATGTATTGCATCGAAGGTATATCATCTTCAGCAACTACTATTGTTTTATTTTTCCAGTTTGTTTTTATTTTTTTACTAATTTGCTGGCCCTTCTGCAAATTAATATTTTCATATTTTGAAGTATAGGGAAGCGAGAAGTAAAAAGTTGATCCTTCCTGGTATTTTGAATCAAATCCGATATTACCTCCCAGCATTTCAATTATTCCTTTCGAAATGCTTAAACCGAGCCCCGTTCCTTCATGATAGGTAAATTCATTAACTTGCCTGAACCGTTGAAAAATAAGATGTTTTTTATCATCCGGAATGCCAATACCTGTATCTTTAACATAAAACTGGATAGACTGGGCCTTGTTTTTTTTAATAATTGTATAACCAACTTCAACGTAACCTTTACTGGTATTCTTAATTGCATTAACAATTAAATTATTAAAAACCTGTTTTAATCTTTCTGGATCGCTTTCTATAATACATTCATTTACATTTTTAGGTAAATTCAGTACAAGGCTTACTTCTTTTTTTGACTTTAATATAGGTGAATTAGTTAAAATGGCAATTGTTTCAGATATTAAATGATGAATATCACACGGCCTTTTTTTAATAGTAAGAAGGTTCGCCTCGATTTTAGATATGTCAATAATGTCATTTATTAGCGCCAGCAGGTGGTTTCCGGAATTATTAATTAATTGAATAAAAATATTTTTCTTTTCATCAGAAAGGTTTGGATTTACAAGTAATCTTGAAAAACCAAGAATAGCATTCATTGGGGTGCGTATTTCATGGCTCATATTGGCTAAAAAAGCAGATTTTAATTTATCACTTTCTTCTGCTTTTTCTTTTGCTTTTATAAGTTCTTTTTCTGCTTGTTTTCTTTCGGTTATATCATTAGTAACACCCACTAAACCGATGATGTTATTATCACTATCGCGTAAAGGGATTTTTGATATAAGCAAATATTTTTGTTTTCCTTTTTCGGTATATCCAATTCCTTCCCTGTTATTTATGATCAGGCCATCTCGAATTATTTCCTGATCTTCTTCAAAAAATTCCTTTGCCATCTTTTTTGGAAAAACTTCGAAATCTGTTTTTCCAATAAGATCAATTTTTGATTTAATTCCAAGGTATTTCAGGTGACCTTCTACTTCATTTATATGTATAGGATTAACAATAATTTTCCTGTAATCAATATCCTTAACAAAAATTCCAACCGGTAAATTTTCTATTAGTGTCCTTAGTAATGTACGCTCCTTTGTTACAGCTTCTTCGGCCATTTTAAGTACGGTAATATCTGTAGTTATCCCCACCATGCCATTAATTTCACCATTATCATCCCTAATAGGGATTTTAGATATTAATAACCATATTTTTTTACCATCAGGCCCATATCCTTCTTCTTCTTTGTTTAGTAATGGTATACCATCGCGAATTACCTTTTGGTCATCGGTAAAATATATATCTGCCCATTCTTTCAACGTTACTTCAAAGTCGGTTTTACCTATAATATCAATTGTTGGATCTAATCCTATACTTGCCAGGTGGCCAGCCATACTTGATATATGCAATGAATTGGCAATGACCTTCCGGTAATTATTATCTTTAATAAAAACACCGTTTGGCAGGTTATCTATCAGCGTCCTAAGCAGGGCACGCTCCTTTGCAACAGTTTCTTCAGCCTTTTTACGCTCGGAAATATCATGCATACTGCCAATAATTTTTTCGACTTTGCCTTCAGGGGTAATAATTATTTTCGCAGAAATAGAACACCAGATAGTTGATCCATCCCTATTCCTGAGTTCAGCTTCGAAATTAGTTAAGCTACCTGTTTTTTGTATTTCTGAAATAAGGGTATCACGGTCATTTGGGTTAGTATAGAATTCATACATCGATTTTCCAATCAAATCATCCCTGGAATATTGCCCTCTGGAAACGAGTTCGATTGATGGACTAATTTCAATTATTGTTCCATCCAGCATTGTTTCATAATAAACATTTTGTATATTCTCAAATATACTGCGATATTTTTCTTCACTCGCGCGTAATTCTTCCTCTGCATGTTTGCGTTCGGATATATCCCGTGAAATACTTAATATAGCAGGTTTTCCCAGGTAAGTTATAAGACTGGAGTTTATCTCAACCGGAAATGTTTTACCATCTTTTGTTTTGTGCGATGTTTCAAAAATTTGCAATTTATCAAAGGGCATAGCTCTGGCAAGGGCTTTAATATCTTTTTTATTAAGTGATGAATCGATACCGGTAATGCCTTTAGAGAGTAATTCTTTTTTTGAATAACCTAAAACCTCAATAACTTTATTGTTCACATCTATAAGGTTTCCTTCAAAATCAATTATCCATACCATATCATGCATTCCATTAATCAGTGAATTATTTAGGATTTCCTGAAAAGAAAGTTTTTCTTTCAGAATCCTATTCTGTTCAATTTGATTCTTAAGTTTTTCTTTTAAAATTTCTATTTCTTCCTTGAGGATTTTGTTTTTCATGTTTAAAATAGTTTGCCCTAAATAACTTTAAATTATACTCTTTATAGAGTAAAATAATAATTATTGTCATCACTTTTAACTCATATAAATAAATTCCTACTAGGAGATACCTTTTACAGCGATTTTCTTCTAGTAAAGTAAATTATATTTTATAGGATAAATAACCTATAACTTATTAAGTATTAATGATGTTAATTTACGAAGAAAAATATACATAGTTGAATTTAAAAGGATGTTATTTATCATTTTTTAAATGTTTGTGAGGCCGTGTTATAAATACAGTTAAATTCCGGCCTAAAAAATAATCGATTTTAGTAAATAAAAGTTGGAAGCTTTTTTAATTGTCAATTAAAGGTTAAAATTTTTCAATTTCATAGCAGTTACTTCAGTTACTATAAATTTTGAATATCAAATATTGATTAACGAATTTCGAAATTTGCCTTGATCAGATCAGAAATGGCAGGAATTCAATATGTTTTTTGAAATTATTATTCATCATTCCATATTCATTATTTTAAACCAACGAATTTCATTCGTCAATCAAAACTATGGTCCTTTCGGTTTATAGTGGTTTATTTACCGGGCAAAATTTCAATACTTTCTTTACTTATCTCTTTTATAAAATCATCCCCTTCAATATAATAGTTGGTAGGATATGGATGTGTCTCAATTATTGGATATTTTATGTTTATTTTGGAATATAGTTTTAAGTTTTCAAAAACGTTATCTCCAAATTGATCAGAAATAAGTAACAAATCAATATCAGACCATTCATGCGTTAGATTTTTGGCAACAGAACCAAATAATAGAACCTTGTAAAAAGTCAATCCATTTAATTGACATTCATTTACGAAGGAGTTCGCTGTTTTTATTGCAGTTTCTCTAGTAACCATAATCTTAATTGATTTGTAGATTTTAACATCGATTTTGTAAATTGCTCTGTACAAATATTATGCATTTTTGTCAGGTAATCTGGGTATCTTCCTTCTAATTGAAATCTATTTAAACTTAACATAAACTCACTTCTTTCTTCAGTTATTTCTATTGGAGTAGAGGAAAGTAAATAGTTTAAATTATGTGTCCTGGGTGGAACATTTTCCTGATGATAATTAATCCAAAGTGCTTTACAAAGTTTTTCAATTACGAGATGCGCAAAAAATAAAGACTGTAAATATTTTTGACCATTTAATAAGGTATCAACAGCATTCCAATCATCATCAGCCTGCTCAATCCAGAAATTAATATAATCTTGTTTTGTCTTCATCCTTTCAAAGATACTATTATTTTCTTTTTTATATATCCTTAAATCAGTAGATTAATATAAGTATATTCATATAATTAACATTTAATTAGTTATTAAATATATTCGGCTCAGTTTTATAATTATATTGATAAATTTCAGCAAGTTTGTTTTGGGTAATATTATATTAACGTAAACTCGATATTAGATAAAATTACCTTTGCCTTTAAAATCATTGCAAAATCAATAGCCTTGTCTTTTAAGCCAGGGTTGAAAAAACAAAGCAATGAGGCAAGAATTTTGAAAAA
>CAZBZX010000379.1:0-4426 GCA_964496465.1 uncultured Bacteroidales bacterium | reverse complement strand
ATTAAATATGATATTACATGTTATTTTTCATATGGCATTTAGTTTGCAGGCAATGTTGTTTTTTATTCCATTTATGCTCTTTCTTCCATATATAGTTTATAAACGAAAGAATACATATCTTTCTATTATAATTCATTTTCTATTAGGAGCACCGACACAATTATTTATTGCTTTAGGAATATTTATGTAATAAAAAATGCAGCAGCGCACAACATTGTGTAAAATCAAGGCGAGGGTTGTTGGCATATAACAATAAAAAAACCTAACATACCTAATCTATATTTTATTGTTTATTAGGAATTTATATAGAATTACATTTTAAAATTGCTATAATAAATGAATCTCTTCGGGGTAGAGTCTCGAGAATATTCATTTTTTATTTATAAGAGGCTTTTTATAATTGGCTATATACCCATGAAGAGTACCAAATCTAAAATTGGTTGAAAATTCAACTGGTATATATTTTCCGTTATTCGTAAACCAAATACTCATTGCATTAGTAGTTCGAAAAAAATGCCCTATTATAGTAACTGGCTGAACTTTAATGCATTCAATTGGCCCATAAATTGTATTTCTTGTTTCTGCTCCACAATATATAATTTTTAAATCCCAAATCTCATCTATAAAAAATAATGTGATGCTATATGTATGATTTAACGGTAAATTATCACTAAGAAAATTTGCCCTGTAAAGATAAAATCCTGATAAAATATCATAAATGTATTTTGGACAAAATAGTGTATCCGTCTTTTTACTATAAATTAAAGAGAAATTTTCATAGGTATAATGATCATAAAAAACGGTATTGATATTTACATAATCACCTTCAATTAGTATTCTTGAATCTGAAATAGGTAGACCTGTGACAGTATCCATACAACATTCATATCTAAGATGAATGTCATTGATTAATTTCATTAGGCCACTACTTTTAACGTATGCCTGAATAAATGCGCCTTTACATTTTTGATTATAGCCAAATTCAAGATGAGCCTCACCAATATTAAAAATCCCATACTTTAGCGAATACTCAACTACTTCATTTGGATAATATGGGATTTCTATATTATTTTTTTGTGAAAAAATATATTGAAAATAAATTATTGAAAACAATCCGATAACAAACGTTTTCATGGGAAAACGATTTTAGTTTGATTAAAGGCTAATTTATATAAAATTTGTATTAAATAATAATTCAACCAATTAGAATATTCACAAATATTTGTTTTATAACAATAGGTATGTTTGGACTATTACATACATCTATTTTTAAAAATGAAGGTTATTTGCAAAATAATACATAGTGAAATTAAAAATTTGAAGTAAATTTGGCCACTGTAAACAATTTTATTGATTCGCGTCAATCTGCAATTCTTATCCATGAGTAAACTAAACAAGATAAATAGTATTAAATTGATTATAAATAATTATCAGAAAGAATTAGAAATAATTAATTGAATCGAAAATGAATAAAAAAAATAATATATAATTTATGATAAAACAAATATATAGATTTTTAAATCCCAGGTTTCATAATTTATTTTTAGAGTATAAAATTGATTTTAAACCTCGATATGGACATGGAAAACCACCTCATAATGATTTATTAAAAATCATAGAAGCAAACCGAAATAAATATAAAGAGATTATTAATAAGGCCATATCTTATAAAAATTCAATCTGGACTATTAAAGATTCAAAGATTGAGACAGATTCAACAAAACCTACCTGGAATAATGGATATTTACCTGGATTAGATATTATTGGGATTTATACATTATTATCAGAATTTAAACCTAAAAAGTATATTGAGATTGGCTCTGGCAATTCCACAAAGGTTGCATATAAAGCAAAGATGGAGCAAAATCTATCAACAACAATTATCTCGATTGATCCTATGCCAAGGGTTGAAATTGATAATTTAGCAAATGATGTAATAAGGGAACCATTCGAAAATATTGATTATAAATTAATTGATGAATTAGATGAAAACGATATTTTATTTGTTGATAATTCTCACAGAATTTTACCAAATTCCGATTCTTTAGTCTTTTTTCTTGAAATTTTACCTCGACTCAAAAAGGGTGTAATTGTTCACATCCACGATATTTATTTACCATATGATTATCCTCAGTTTATGTGTGATAGATTTTATTCAGAACAATATGGGCTTGCAATGTATTTATTAGCAAATCCGATAAAATATGAAACGATTTTACCAAATTATTACATTTTTAAAGATAAAGAATTATCAGATTTAATTTCACCTATTTGGAATCATGAGAATCTTGTTGATGTAGAAAAACATGGAGGTTCGTATTGGTTAAAAATAAATGAATAAGAGAAGGATAACAAATTACCATATTATTGTTTGATTATATCATTTTATATAGATCAATTATTCTTACAGCTAAATAATAACTAATAAAAAAAGAATGTATTCTATATATTCACATTTCATCAATTAAAATGAATTGTATTTATTATAATTATAAATGTTATTCATTACTGAATAATCATCTATAAAAAGGTATTAAAAATTGTGTAAATTTGCAGACATGAAAAGAGAAGAAAAGACTAAAATTTCATAAAAGGAATGCAGGGATTGTCACATTTTTCTTAATCAATCTATAAAAAATCAACAAATATAATGAGGAAATATATTTTATTAATAATTCTGATTATTTCAATACACAATATTTTTGGCCAGGAGCTATTGTTTAAAAAAGAGGTTAAATTAAGATCAATAAATGTTGACCAACGTGAATCATTGCCGGTCATAAATAATGATAATAATGAAATCACGTTATTTTTATTAGATGAATGGTTTATAAATGTTTTACTTTTAAATTCTGATTATAATTTAAACAGTGAATACTCTACCAGCCGACCTGAATGGAAATATCAAAATCTTTTAGGATATAGTTATAATTCAGAAGGATATCATTTATTTTTTGCGAATGAAATGAAAATTGATTTTTATTGCAAAACCATTAATATTAAAAATAAAGAAAGTAAAGAAAAGCCTTTATTTATTGAATTTGAAAATGAAAAATTTATTGAATCCTTTAGTTATAAAAATAATTTTTATATAGTATCAATTGAGAAAATGACTTCATTACTGAAAATTTATAAGTTTGAAGGAAATGAAGTTTTTAAAACTGATACAGTTGACTTATCTGGTTATAAATTTTCTAACTCAGACTCAATAACATTATTCGATCTTTTAAATGACAGTATATCTCCTGAGCATATGTCTTCGAAAATTCATAAAAATGATTGTGGCGAACTTAATTCACTTGAATTTACTTCAAAACAAAACAAGATATTCTGCTATAATGATATGATTTACATTACTCTAGATAATATGCATGATAACACTATATTATTATCTATTGATTTGAACGATTATACTAGTAATATGAAAATTTATAATCATAGAAATAATGAATGTGATGGAGCTTATTCCTTAAAAACTAATTCATATTTATTTGATGATATTCTATATCAACTTAAGGGATGTAAAAATGAGCTTTATTTCTCAGCATATAATATTCAAACAGATTCACTATTGAACCATTTTAAAATTAGGAAACATGAGAATACTTATTTTCGCAATAAACCTTCATTTCAGGAAGGCGGAACAACTTATTTTAAACAAAGTGCTAAAAGAAAAATAAATAATGCAAAAAGATTTTTACATAAATTATCAACTAGTGACAATATAGGTTTAAATGTTTATCAACTTGAGAATGGTTTAGAAATAACCATTGGAGGGTATTTGGAAATTCCCGGTGGAATAGGAGGCGGTGGTATGGTAATGACCTCACCCGGTGCTACTTTTTCAACTCCAAAAGGAACTGTTGGCACACCACCTACTTATCAATACGATCCAACATTATACGGTAGTAGCAAAAACCCGCGAATTAGAACTGTTTATTTTAAAACATTATTGAATGAGCATGATCTCAGCCAAATAGACACTAAAATTTCAATGAATGCAAATGATAAAATAAAAGACTTTTCTAAACATATTGAAAATAATATAACATCAGAAACCATATTTAAAGTAGATGATTATTATGTATTTGGATATTACAATAAATTTGAAAAAATTTATTATTTAAGAAAATTTGTTGATTAATTATGTGCAACAACAATAGTTAAAAAACAATTACTATTATACTTCAAGTTGAATAGAAAGCAATAAAGATGATTATTCCGAATAATATTTTAATAATTATTACTGTATAATTGAATGTGGCCAATTTGAGAAATTCGGGAGTAAAGTGTTTCTCCCATTTTAGTATTGAATTTTTATAGTGTTTCACGCTAAGACCGCTAAGATATACGCAAATTACGCAAAGTAATTCTTTGCGAATTTTGCGAGAAACAATTTTGGGAACATTACCCTAAAAAACTAATA
>CAZBZX010000378.1:1837-4430 GCA_964496465.1 uncultured Bacteroidales bacterium | reverse complement strand
CGCACAGATGAAATCATTGAGCCCAAATTATCCATGCAATGGTTTCTGAAAATGAAGGAAATATCAAAACCTGCTCTTGAAAATGTGATGAGTGATACAATAAATCTACTTCCTCCAAAATTTAAAAATACTTATCGTCATTGGATGGAAAATGTAAAGGACTGGTGTATTTCACGTCAATTATGGTGGGGACATCGTATTCCAGCATATTATATTTCAGGAACCAATGAATATGTCATTGCTGAAACCGCAGAAGAAGCGTTACTTCTTGCCAAAGAAAAAACCGGAAATGTAAATCTAAATCTTTCTGATTTAAGTCAGGATGAAGATGTTTTGGATACCTGGTTCTCAAGCTGGCTCTGGCCAATTTCTGTTTTCGACGGAATAAGATATCCTGATAATGATGATATTAATTATTATTATCCAACCAACGTACTTGTTACAGCCCCTGATATCCTTTTTTTCTGGGTAGCCCGGATGATCATTGCCGGATATGAATACAGAGGTGATAAGCCTTTTAGCGATGTTTATTTAACAGGAATGGTAAGGGATAATAAAGGCAGAAAAATGTCAAAATCATTGGGAAATTCACCTGATCCTATAGAATTGATGGAAAAATACGGGGCAGATGGTGTTCGGGTTGGAATGCTTTTATGCTCTCCTGCTGGTAACGATTTACTATTTGATGAAGGATTAACTGAGCAAGGAAGAAATTTTGGAAATAAAATATGGAATGCTTTTAGACTTGTGAAAAGCTGGGAAATTGATGAAACAATTGAGCAACCTGAATCAAGTAAAATAGCTATCGACTGGTTTAATGCAAAATTGAACCAATCCATTAAAAACATGGATGAAAATTATTCTAAATACAGAATTTCTGATAGTTTAATGGTTCTATATAAATTGTTTTGGGATGAATTTTCATCATGGTACTTAGAAAGTATAAAACCATCCTATCAAAAACCAATTGACAAAATCACATATCAAAAAACCATCGATTTTTTTGAAAAATTAATGCGATTATTGCACCCAATAATGCCGTTCATTACCGAAGAAATATGGCAATTAATAGGGGAAAGGAAAAAAGGCGAAAGTATTATAAATACAAGTATGCCAACAAGTATTAAATTTGATAAAAAATTGATTGCTGATTTCGAAATAGCAAAAGAAGTAATAACAAATATTAGGGCTATAAGAAAAGAAAAAAACATTGGAAATAAAGAGGAACTAGAAGTTAATATATTCGGTGAAAATCCAACATATATAAACACTTTTTCTAGTGTTATTACAAAATTATCATTTTTATCATCGATATCATTAACTGACATTAAAATTGAAAATGCTGCATCTTTTCGTATAAAATCTGATGAATATTTCATTCCAATTGGTAACTTAGCGGATAATGAAGAAGAATTAAAAAAGCTCAAAGAAGAACTTCGTTATGCTAAGGGATTTTTAAAATCAGTTGGAAAAAAACTTAGTAATGAAAGCTTTATAAATAATGCTCCTGAAAAAGTCGTGGAAATGGAAAAAAAGAAAAAAGCTGATGCAGAAGAAAAAATTAAATTATTGGAAGAAAGAATTATTAATTTAGAATAAATATATAACCGTTATGTTAAGCCATGAAAGCATTGAGATTCGAAAAACTATTAAGAAGGGTTCAGTATTTACTTTAATCCCACCTTCTATAAAAAGAAAAGCATGGGAGAAAATCATGCTAACTATTCCATTGCCTGAAAATATAATCATTGAAAAAAAATCTATTCATAACATACCTACCGAATGGATTTCGAATAAAAATAATACGAATGAAAAAATAATTATTCACCTGCATGGAGGTGGTTTTACTTCAGGATCATGTATAACCCACCGTGAGTTTGCATCGAAAATAGTAAATGCATCTGGAAAAACTGTTATTTTAATTGATTATAGTCTTGCCCCTGAGCATCCTTTTCCGGCTGCGCTTAATGAATGCGTTTTGATATATAACTGGTTAATTAGTGAATACACAAAAGCTGAAAACATTATTATTGGTGGTGATTCAGCAGGTGGAGGCTTAACTTTATCAATGCTTCTTACTTTTAAAGAACAATCTTTGCCGATGCCTTATTGTACATATCTAATTTCTCCGTGGGTTGATCTAACGCTAAGTGGTGAATCATATACTACTAGGAGAAAAAATGACCCTATGATCATTAAAATAGGACTTAAAAAAGATGTTAAATATTATTTGAAAAATAGTAATGCAAAAGATCCACTGGTCTCGCCAATTTTTGGAAATTTAACTGGTTTACCCCCTATGCTTATCCATGTCGGTAAAGATGAAATTTTATTGAGCGATTCAATACAATTAGCTGAAAAAGCAAAAGCTGAAGGTGTAAAAGTAAAACTTGAAGTTTGGGAAGATTTGTGGCATGTATTTCACGCTTATCCAATTCCTGAAGCGAATGAAGCTATTAAAAATATAGCTCATTTTATTGATAATATCCCTTCTTAAATAAGATGAATACTTATATTTGTTAATAAATAATATCCACTTTTAAAAGTGGAGAATTTTATATATAGTATTTAATCTTAGTGTATTTTGGTGTTC
>CAZBZX010000378.1:0-1737 GCA_964496465.1 uncultured Bacteroidales bacterium | reverse complement strand
TCACAAACAAAATAAAAATCTGATTTTCAAATAATTATATCTATATTCTTAAAATATAATTTTAGTTCTTAATTCGCATAAATAAATTTTAATATGGAATTAATTAAGGTTGAAGGGAAAAAACTAATCAACCAATTTCATAAGGTACCTAAGATTTTATACAAAAGTGATAAAAACTGGGTATGCCCGCTATTCGATGAAATCGAAAACATTTTTAATCCGCAAACAAACCACCAATTTGATGAAGGAGATGCTATACGCTGGATCTTAAAAGACGATTCCAGAAAATTAATTGGTCGTATCGCAGCATTTTACAATCAAAAAAGAGCAAACGCTTTTGAACAGCCAACGGGGGGAATTGGATTTTTTGAGTGTATTAATGATAAAAAAGCAGCCTTTTTTTTATTCGACTCTGCAAAAGATTGGTTAAAACAAAACGGAATAGAAGCTATGGATGGCCCTATTAATTTTGGTGAAAATCAGAATTTTTGGGGACTTTTAGTAGATGGTTTTATGCAACAAGGTTATGGAATGCCCTATAACTTTCCTTACTATAAAAACTTTTTTGAAGATTATGGTTTTCAGAATTTCTTCGAACAATACTCTTTTCACAGACATATTCCTGATAATTTTCCTGAACGATTTGAAAAAATTATTGAATGGGTAAGTAAACGTAGTGACTTTACTTATAAGCATTTTCGGTTTAAAGAAAAAGAAAAATTTATCAAAGATTTAGTTTCTATTTACAATCAGGCATGGATAAGGTTAAAAGGTGATTTTACTCCTCTTGAATATCAGACTGTGTTAGATGAATATAAAAAAGCGCAATTTGTGTTAGATGAAGAAATAATATGGTTCGTATATCATAAAGAAGAACCAATAGCTTTTTATGTTCTTGTTCCTGATCTTAACCAGATCCTAAAACATTTAAATGGAAAACTTAATTTATGGGGAATTATCAAACTTATATATTACAAAAAAATTAAATCAGTTACAAGAATCAGGGGGATTGTGGCAGGGACTATTCCAAAATATCAAAATTCAGGAGTTGAATCTGGAATTTTTAAAAATTTATTTGATGTACTGCAAAAAAAACAATATGAAGAAATTGAATTATCATGGATTGGCGATTATAATCCAAAAGTATTATCCATGCATGAGAATATTGGAGCAAAAATAGCTAAAACACACATAACCTACCGGTATTTATTCGATAGGAATAAAACTTTTGTCAGGTTCAAAGATATTCCAACAAAAGAATGAAATAAAAAATAAATTCGAAATATCTTTGTACATATCTATAAAATATATAATTTTGCAATCCCTAATTTATAGGAACAAGAAATTAATTGTAAATTAAGTATTTAGAGATGAGAAAAGACATACATCCAAAAAATTACAGATTAGTAGCATTTCGCGACATGTCAAATGGAGAAGTATTTATTACAAAATCGGCTGCTCCTTCAAAAGAAACTGTAAAAATGGAAGACGGAAAGGAATATCCTTTAATAAAATTAGAAATATCGAATACATCTCACCCATTTTATACAGGTAAGATGAAACTTGTTGATACAGCAGGCCGTGTAGATAAATACATGAGTAGGTACAAAAAACATATGGATAATAAAAAAGAAAAATAATTTATTATCAGTTTATAAAATTAGCTCCGGATATTTTTTAAAAAAGGTTGTTCGGAGCTTTTTTTATGTAAATTTGTCATGTAACCATTATTTTTTT
>CAZBZX010000377.1:0-4440 GCA_964496465.1 uncultured Bacteroidales bacterium | reverse complement strand
TCCTTCTTAATTTAATTTGCTCGTAACAATGTTTTGAAATAATATATTTCATTTTCAATAATTAAAATATTAACATTTGGTGTTTGTGAGTCGTGAATCGTGCCCTTCGTCTGCGCTCAGGGTGACAGTAATTTCAACTTCATAATTCTTCAATCTCAAATCGTGATTCGTGAGTCGTGAGTCGTGAGTCGTGAATCGTGAATCGTGTTCAAAGTTTAATGTTTCAAGTTAATGTTTAAAGTTCAACGTTTTCTTCCTCAGCCTTAGCCTTCTCTTAAGTGTGAATGGTGAGAAGTGAGTTGTGAGAGGATTTTCACCTTCTTCATTCTGCATTCGTTAATCGGTGTTCGTGATTTGTTATTTGTTATTTGTTATTCGTTAATAGTTATTAGTAAAAAATTTCAATTTTCAAATAATAAATCTCAAACAAATTCCAATATTTAAATTTAAAATCACAAATTGTACTTTTCGCCTATTACTGTTCACCGATTACTGGTTACTGGTTACTGAAGACTGCTCACTGATTTTCGCAGCTCCGCCTCGTCAGTCACATTTTTGATGAACAGTAAATAGTAAACAGTGATTGGTTTTTACTTTAAATTGATATGATGCATTTGACTTATAGCATACAATGGGATATTGGTTAGCCAATTCTCTTTCCTGTAATCCGACATAGAAGTACGAATTGCTGTTTCAGGTTTATATTTTTCCCAAAAAACCTTTAGACTTTTTGCCTGCAGGTTCTCTTCAGCTTTCACTTCTACAGGAATAACCTCCCCATTATATTGTACAATAAAATCAATTTCTGCAGTTGACCTTTCTGCAGACCAATAATATATATCATATTCTTTATTATGTAAAAATTGTTGCAATACAAATTGTTCAGTAAATGCCCCTTTAAACTCTTGTAAAATCTTATTTCCTTCTAATAAATCTTTTAAATCAATATTTCCCATCGCATTTAATAAACCAATATCAACAAGGAATAATTTGAAAGCACTAAAATCGATATAAGCTTTTAAAGGAATTGCAGGTTTTGAAACCCTATTAACTTTATAAATTAATCCACAGTCCAGTAACCAATTAATTGCTAATTCAAAATCTTTGGCTCGTGCACCTTCTTTTATTAAACCATAAATAAATTTACGGTTTTCTTTAGCTAGTTGTGCAGGAATTGAATTCCAAACTATTCTTATTCTTGGCACTATTTCAATGGGAGCATGCTTTGAAAAATCCTGCTCGTAAGCCTGCAATATTGCTCGTTGAATATTTCTTACTTCTTTAAAATCATTATTTAAAACAAACGAATGCACAGCCTCTGGCATTCCTCCAATAAAGTAATATTGTTTAAGATATTGAGTAAATTTTGATTTAAAACTTCTAATCAATTCCCATTGTCTTTCTTCTATTATCGAAATTAAGTTTTGTTGTTTATTAGCATGTAAAAACTCAATAAAGTTTAAAGGATAAAGGTCTAAAAATTCCACTTTTCCAACAGGAAAAGATGTATGCTTATGTAAAGCAACTCCTAATAATGATCCGGCTGCTATGATATGATAATCAGGAGCCGTTTCAAAAAAGTATTTTAACGATGTGATTGCTTTTGGAGCTTCCTGAATTTCATCAAAAATAATTAATGTATCATGTTTGGATGCAATTATTCCGGTTTCTATTTGCAAAGCTGTTATTATCCTTTGAATATCAAAATCGGTTTCGAAAATATCTTTTAAATGATTGCTGCTTTCAAAATTAATATAGATCGTTTGTTTATATTGCTTATTTCCAAACTCTTTCATAAGCCAGGTTTTTCCTACTTGTCTGGCTCCTTTTATTAATAAGGGCTTTCTTTTATCGGATTTCTTCCAGCGAACTAAATTTTCAAACTCTAACCTGTACATTCAATATATTTTTCGAAATTTACAAAAAAACGAATGACTTTCTGTTACATTTTACATTTTTTCAAACGACTTTTTGTTTTAATTAACACTTTTACAAATTACTATTGTTTATAGGTTTAATATGTTAATTGTGAGTCGTGAGTCGTAATTCGTGAAAAGTTTACCCTGAGCCTGCCTGCCCCGCCTAAGGCGGTGGTCGAAGGGTGAATCGTAATTCTGGTTTAAGGTTTAAGGTTCAAGATAAAAGATAAAAGTAAAAAGACAAAAGTACAAAGATAAAAGAGTGTTTCGTTATTTGTTAATAATTATTAGTTAAAGAATTCAAATTTCAAATAATAAATTTCAAACAAATTTCAATGTTTCAATTATCAAATTACAAATTATTCTGGTTACTATACATGACCAGCTGGAAGCTGGTGTTACTGGTTAAAATTTCAATTTTCAAAAAACAAATTTCAAACAAATTCCAATATTTAATTATTAAATTTAACAGATCGCCTCGTCTCTTTGTTCCTCGCGATGACGGAAACAAATAGTGAATTGTGAGAAGTGAGTAGTGAGAAGAAACTCAACTTCATAATTCTTAAATCTCAAAATCGTAATTCGTAATTCGTGTTTAAAGTTTAAGGTTTAAGGTTTAAAGTTGTTAACTGCTTACTGATTACTGGTTACTGGTTTCAGGTTTAAGGTTTAAGGTTTGTTAATCTCTAGCTTTCAGCTCTCAGTTCTCAGCTTTTCCGCCTTCGCACATTATGCTTCGTCGGACAGGCAGCTCTCAGTATTTATTTTTTAACTGCTGACTGTGGACTGGTTTATTGTGATTTCTTTTTATTATTTTCCTTTAATGCTTTTTCCCTATTACGTTCAATTTTTTTAATGTTTTCGACGGTAGGTAATTCTTCAGGCATTGTTCCTCCCAATTCTTTAATTGTTTGTCGTACTTTTTTGCCTACTTCGAAATGTGTTTTATTAGCTTTATGTTTACCTTTTATCTGTTCTCGTTTCAATTTCTCTTCGGTTTGTGTAGCACGAAATAAATTGGCGGCTAATTCAGTGCTTCCCATATGATCAAGAATGTTATGATTTTTTTTAAGTCCTTTTTTAGCGTGAATTTCTTTTGCTCCCAGACCATTGTATAAACCCATATAACCATGATTTTGAAAGACAGCATATTCCCAAGGTTGTATAACTCCTGCTTTTTTAGCTGCATCAGCTAAATGCTTGTTGTGTTCAGCCATTTCTTTTCTCAGAAACATGCGTTTTTCTTCTTCACTCTGAAGTTTTTCAAAATTATCTTCTAAAATTTCCTGTTTACGAGTTTGAATAGCAAAATAGCTTTGTCCTAGTGCAACAACTTCTTTTGAAGGGTCTGCATTTTGTACAATAAGATAACAGGCATATCTTGAAAGTTGAATATCTCCAATATCTCTTTTTGCTCCTGACCCTATTTCAACCAATTTCTCCACTCGGGGAAAATGGTCTTCAGGTTCTTGAAACGAGTTCTTACAAGCCTGTTTAGCTTTGTCAATTACATTGAGAAATTTATCCCATTTTATGTACTCTAAAACAGAGAACAGTTCTCTTGCACTCCAGTATTCTTGTCCTATTTCGTTAAATTTCTTAATTTCCTCAAATATTGGCTTATTCCTCATGTTTGATAATTTGAAAATGTGGTAATTTGATAATTAATTGATGTGATAATGTGTTGATTATTTAATGTGTTAATTTGATATTGTGTCAATTTGAAAATGAGTTAATGTGATAATTAATTGATTAAGCTTTCAGTCTTTTATTCTGGTTACTGGTTACTGTTTACTGTTAACTGGTTACCGTTTACTGCTTACTGATTACCGGTTTCAAGATTGTACAGTATTTGTTTTACATCGAGCTTTATTTTTGAAAATGCAAACCATTTTTTTCCAAGGTCTTTTAGTGATGCGCCGATATGATAAACGGTTCGATGATCAATAATTAAGAACCTATCATGCGATTTTTTAAATTCTTTTACTTCAATAGCTTCGTATTGTGCATTATGTTTTTCTAAATCCAATTTGAAATGTTTTGAGACTGAAGCACTATAAATAGTTGCTTTAATCTTTTTACTTCGTTTTGATAACAAAGTCAATACCGTTTCATCAACATAATTATCTATTAAAATAATTGATTCTTTAGCTGATTTTACCAGATCGGAAACAAATTGCCACGCATCAAAAATTTGGCCTTCAAAGAAAATACCTTCATGGGGAGGTAGGTAAGCTTGTTTTTATATGAAAATCGAACTCTTCAGCTTTTCCTTTTAGGTATGATATTTCATTTTCTATTTTTTCAATGCGATGATACGTTGTATAACCTTTTAAAAGGAATTCTTTTAATATTTTATTAGCCCAAATTCTAAATTGAATACCACGCTGGGATTTTACTCTATATCCAATAGAAATTATCATATCCAAATTGTAATACTCCACCTGATATACTTTTCCATCGGATGCAGTTGTCGCAAATTTTGCGATAACTGAAACGGAATGCAATTCTTCTTTTAATG
>CAZBZX010000376.1:0-4449 GCA_964496465.1 uncultured Bacteroidales bacterium | reverse complement strand
AACGGTATCCAAACAGAGTTGCCCTTTTTGTTGCTGAAAACACAAGCTGCGCATCTTATTGTGTTCATTGCCAAAGAGCAAAATCCTTAGATGTTTCGGTAGATGTTAATAGCACTGAAATAAACAAAGGATTGTTTTATATTGGATACAATAAAAATATCAACGAAGTGCTTGTTACCGGTGGTGATGCCCTAATGATAAGCAGACATCGTTTGCAGTATATATTGGAAGAATTAAGCAGAATACCACACCTTCGTGTAATAAGAATTGCAACCAGAGTGCCAGTTGTGTTGCCAATGGGAATTACAGATGAACTATTAGAATTAATTGACGTTTCAGCTAATAAACATAATAATGGGATTGAAAAATATGTGTATTTCATGACACACATCAATCATTATCATGAAATTACAGAAGATTTAGCCATGGCTATAAAAAAAATCAGTAAACACGGTTTTACAATCAGTAATCAAACTGTTTTATTAAATCATATTAATGACTACTATAAAACCTTGGCAGAAACTTTTAGAAGAATGTTTTGGATTGGCGTTCACCCTTATTATTTATTGCAATGCCATAAAGAGAAAGGAATTGTTCATTTTATTACTCCTATCCAAATTGGGGAAATTTATATGAAACATTTGTATGGATGGATTTCGGGTGTGACAGTTCCACGATATGCTGCAAATATTGAAGGCGGTGGGGGAAAAGTTATTTTAATGCCGTCTGGATATAATTCTTGGAATTACGAAACTAATATTGATGATAAAATATCTGAAAGTTTTGCAATGGTGAGTACTTGGGATGGTGAAAAACTGCATCAGTACGAAGCTCTTGGAAGGACGACACTCGATGAGTTTAAGAAAGGGGTAAAGATTATGGATGCATTTATTGGAAAAAAGGGCGTGTTTGTTCCGAAGCTAATAATACTAGACAACAAAGGAAGACATGTAGAAATATCTAATAGAACAAAATTGCCCGGACTTGAAAAAATAAAAAAAAGTAAATTGTTGAACTATGATGTATTTAAAAATGATATGCCTTTGACAAATCCTGCTGAAATTGCTGATGTTTTAGATGTTGAATTCTTAAAATCAACATTCACTAAAGAGTCGGTTTAACCTAATAAACAGAATGATATAATGAACAATAATTCTTTCAACCAGAATGAATTTATCAACCCAAATTTAAATGGGCTGGAGCAATCTGATACACTGGCAATAAACGAACGGTCAAAAGAACTGATCGCAAAAGGAAAAACGGTTTATCGGTTTGGACTTGGTCAATCTCCTTTTTCTGTCCCAAATTGTGTAGTCGAAGCTTTACGCCTAAATGCGGCACAAAAAGACTATTTACCTGTAAAAGGTCTAATGCCGCTACGTGAAGCTGTGGCTGAATTTCATAGAAAAAAAGATAATATTGAAGCTACAGCTAATAATGTAATTATCGGACCTGGTTCAAAGGAACTTGTTTTTTTGCTGCAGCTGGTTTTATATAGTGAAATAATTATTGTTAGTCCTTGTTGGGTTTCATATATTCCACAAGCAAAAATTATTGGGAAAAAGATTTCTGTTATTCACAGTACTTATGAAGACAAATGGCAATTAACACCAACATTATTTCGCAATTTTCTGAAAAAGAGAAATAATAAAGATGCACTTGCATTAATGATTTTGAATTATCCGGGCAATCCTGATGGGATTTCTTTAAGTAAAGAATATTTAAAAGAAATAGCTGCCCTGGCTAGAGAAAATAATATTTATATTCTTTCAGATGAAATATATGGACAATTGCATCACTTAGGGCAGCATATTTCAATTGCAAAATTTTATCCTGAAGGAACAATAATAAGTTCCGGACTATCTAAATGGTGCGGTGCAGGAGGTTGGCGATTAGGAACATTTACTTTCCCAAAAAATTTAAATTGGATTTTAGAAAAAATGGCAATTGTTGCAAGTGAAACATACACATCAGTGAGTTCTCCTATTCAATATGCATCAATTCACGCCTTCAAAGGCGGAACAGAAATTGAAGAATATCTTTGGCATGCACGAAAAATTCTATCAAAAATCGGAAATGAATGTGCTGAGAAATTAAATCAGGCTGGAATAAGAACACATGCTCCTGTTGGTGGTTTTTATCTTTTTCTCGATTTTTCGAATTTTACCGATAAAATACATTCAAAAGGGATTAAAACATCGAAAGAACTTTGCAATGCTATTTTAAATGATGTGGGAGTTGCTATTCTGCAAGGAAGTTCTTTTAATTGCAAGGAAGATTTATTTACTGCAAGAATGGCTTACATTGATTTTGATGGCGCAAGAGTTTTGGCTGCTGCTAAAACAGTTCCTATTCATGAACCTTTGCCTGCTTCTTTTACAAGAATTTATTGTCAAACAGTACTTGAAGGTGTTGAAAAACTGATACAATGGTTTTATTAATTAGTATAAATGCAGCCAAGTACGCCCAGTTAGTAACACATGGTATAGCGCATGCGGGTTTCAGAGGTTTCCGGACGTTTGTGGCTCGTAAAAAAGCGGGTTGTAACTTGATAGTTTTTTACCTCGTAATCCCACACCACACCATGCCATAAAACGTTGTATGCCATTATATGCCTGGTTTCATGTGAAATTCATAAACAATAAGCTTTATGTATTGTTAATAGAATAAACATTATCCAAATGAAAATTATACTAATCCTGTTTACCTTATTAATTATTTTGGATTGTCACGGTCAAATGCCGTCTAAACTTGATACCATTGAAAAGACAGAGATTGAACCATTTAACAAGATATGCTACCTGTATATTCACCGGGATAGAATGCTGCAAAAAGATAGTTGGTTTCAATCAACCGGCTTTTTTATCAATGACAGTATTATTTTAACAGCGGCACACAACGTGCATTCACCGGTTTACAATAAAGTTGACATGATAAGGATTTACCCTGCAAAATATTATAATAAATTGCCTTATGATAGTATAAATATTGATTTGAGAGGGAGAACGAATTTGGTTATTGAAACGCCCCCTGGATATTCTTTTATAAAAAGAAAGCATACCAAAATTAAATGGGATTTTGGAATAATTAGATTACGGGATATTCCTGCTCAGAAAATGGAAAAGTTAAGTAATGAGCAAGTTTTTAACTTCGACAAAGGTTTTGTATTATCAATGGGCGATACTTTACATGTAGCAGGTTTTCCTGCGGATGATGATTTTGGTTATCGTGGAGAATTTATGACATATCAAACGGATACTTGCAGGGGAATAGTAACTAAAAAGCTAAAACATAAGCTTGATACATATACAGGAAACAGTGGATCTCCTGTATGGGTTAATCAAGATAATAAAAGGATAATTGTTGGTGTGCATACCTTCAATTCAGCAGCCACATTGCTGGACAATGAAAACCTCGAACTATTACTTTACTGGATCAATAACACTAAAAACTAATTTAATCATGAAACATTTAAAAATTTTTACATTCAGTTTATTTATCTTATCCCTTACCAGTTGTGCTACTTATTGGGAATACAGAAAAGCAAAAAAAGAGGGAACCATAACAACGATTCCAAGGGCGTATGAACTTTTTATCTCAGAATTAGATTCCATTATCGCTGACCAAATGTCGTCCTATCGCTCCAGGTCGGAATTTGTGGTTAAAAATGAAGGCTTTTTTAAAGTAACTAATATATCAGAAGAGCAAGCTCCTTATATTATCGGGCAAATTGTGGCTAAAAAAGGCAATACCATTACGCAAGAACAATTACCAAACATTCTGAAAGATTTAAAAATGCTGGATACAAAAATTAAATTTGATTCGCCTGAAGTTTCAATGTTTATAAACAAATCAGCCAATGTAAGCGTTGATGCTTTAAGTAAAGTAAAGGCAGAAATAAGTGCCGAGGATAAGCTGAAAATTGTGTATGAAAAAGCATTTGTGGCTGTTCCCCTACCCAATTGGGTTGACTATAAAAAATGGGAGGAAATAATTACGAAGTATGGTTTATCAAGTAAAGACAGTCTTTGGGTTGTAGGTAATGTACAAGTTAAAAAATTTACCTATGCCATTTATAAAAAAATTCAAGGACAATTCTCAGTTACCCCAACACCTGTTGTTGCCATAGATGGCTCGGCTTTCCAGGAAAGCGGCGGAGAACGTAATGTTTACGAGGTTTTTATACAATTAAACCGGCTTAGGTTTCCTGTTGAAGTGAATGATGCGATTGCTGAAATTATAAAGGACAATACTAAGAGCAATACCATTTTAAATATGGATGAATTAAAATCAAAGATTTACATTGATCCCATTGCAGCAAAAGAAGGGGACGTTATTGAGTGGCATGAAAAATAACGGCATACATTATGTTGTACAGGTAATGGCAGGGGGCGTGTTAGCTACCGGGGTTTGCTTCCCGTAACAAGTATCACACCACCTGCCAATCCT
>CAZBZX010000375.1:0-4502 GCA_964496465.1 uncultured Bacteroidales bacterium | reverse complement strand
ATTTAATATAAAATTTAATAGATTTTAAAATGTAATAAATAGTATATTAAACTGTATATATTTGTTTAATAGGGCTTAATTCATATGCAATAAAAAGAAGAAACTTTGTAATTATAGCTATTTTTGAAATTTAATTAGGATTAAATGAAGGATAAAATAAGTTTGACAGAAGGGTCTATTTTAAAATCATTGGTTGGTTTATCTATTCCTATTATTTTTGCTAATATTCTGCAAACAGCCTATCAATTAACTGATACTTTTTGGGTTGGTCGTCTTGGAACAGTTGCTGTTGCGGCAGTATCAATAAGTTTCCCAATTATATTCTTGATTGTCTCTTTGGGTGGAGGCCTTACAATGGCAGGGACTATTCTCGTTGCTCAATATAAAGGGAAAGAAGATATTAAATCAGTTAACCATATTACCTCTCAAACATTTTTATTAGGAATTTCTGTTTCTATATTGCTTGCAACAATTGGCTACCTATTAACACCCCATTTGATTAATTTGATGGGAGCTGAACCAAATGTATACTCTAATGCGGTTTCATATATGAGAATTACTTTTATGGGTATGATTTTTATGTTCACATATATGGTTTTTCAGTCGCTAATGAGAGGTGTTGGTGATGTTAAAACTCCAATGTATATTGTTTTAGGTACTGTAATATTGAATTTAGTTTTAGATCCTTTATTTATTTTTGGTTATGGTTATATTCCTGCTTTCGGTGTGGCGGGGGCAGCTTTAGCTACCATTGGAACGCAGGGTTTATCAGCAATAATTGGTATAATTATTCTTTTAAAAGGAAGATTTCAGATAAAGTTAAATGTAAATGATCTTAAACCAGATATACCATTAATAAAAAAGATGTTTAACCTGGGTTTCCCGGTTTCTATTGAACAGTCTGCAAGAGCATTGGGTATGACTGTGATGACTTTTTTAGTTGCAACATTTGGGACTTTAACACTTGCCGCATATGGTATTGGCAGCAGAATTTTAAGTTTTGTTATAATCCCGTCATTGGGTTTATCAATGGCTACCTCAACACTTGTGGGCCAAAATATTGGTGCAGGAAAAATAAACAGGGCTGAAAAAATAACAAATTTGAGTGCTTTTGTAGGTTTTATATCTTTAACAATTGTGGGCATCATCTTTTTTCTTTTCTCAAAAGAGATTTCTGCCATATTTATTCCTGGAGAAATTGAAACAATTCAATCGAGTGCTTTATTTATTAAAATTATGGCTCTAACGTTTGGATTTATTGGCATTCAGATGTCATTAAACGGGCTTTTCAGGGGATCAGGCAATACTATGATCTCGATGGTATTATCCATAATTTCTTTATGGGTTTTAAGATTTCCGTTAGCTTATATTTTATCAAAACATACTTCGCTTAATGAGATAGGTTTATGGATTGCTTTCCCAGCTGCAAATGTTATTGCAGCGGCAATAACAATTATTCTGTTTTTAAAAGGCACCTGGAAACAAAAGCAGCTAACCGAGGAAATTAAACTAACGAAAGAGGTAACCAAGGAAACAATTATCGAAGAAGGAATAAATAATTAATTATCCCATTTCAACTTCAATTATATTTTCATTTTTAAATATTTTTTCAGATATAAATTTATCTCTCCTGACTTCCGCATTTTGCTCAAACAGCATTTCATTTTATACGCTTCATTATTTGATTTTATTAACGCATTTTTTCTGAGGCGGATGAACCTAATTATAATGTTTATCAAGGATAAAATTGGCCTTTGAGAATTTTTGTTACAATACAAGTTAACTGCTTGTGTGAGTGGACTGGTAAGCATTCCACGAATATCGGCTTCGAAAATTTAGAGAATAATTCCTGTGTATTAACCGATATGGCTTGGAATGCGTTCAAAAGCAGATAACGTAGTTTTGTCAAAAATTATCAACAGCCTTGAACTTTTGGTTCTTTTCTTTTAAGAGAAAAGAACACGTAAAAACTATGCATTAAAGCCAATGGGACAAGCTAAATACAAAATAAGGTTATCAATTTTTTAATTTTCAATACTGTAATTGCACGGAAGCCAGGAAGAAGTTACTTCGGAAACAATTATCAAAGAAGGGATAAATAATTAATCTTATCCCATTTCAACTTCAATTATATTTTCATTTTTAATTAAATTTTCTGGAATGAAATTTTCGTTTAAATTTTCTCCATTAATTGTAATTGATTTTACTCCTTTTTCAACCTGTGATGAATTTTTAACCGTAATTGAAAGATTTTTCCCCCTGAATTTTCGTGATACTTTAAATTCACTCCATTCTTTTGGTATACATGGATCGATAGTTAAGCCATTATATTCTGGTCTAATCCCTAATATATATTGAGTGGCTGCAAAAAATGACCATGTTGCAGAACCGCTTAACCAAGGTAACCTTGAGTTTCCAAACCGTGGGCTGTATTTTCCATGAGTAGATTGGTTATATACATAAGGTTCAATTTGCCGTATTTCAGCTTTGGTATTATAAGCAGATGGCATATAAGCTCTAAAATATTCATATGCTTGATTACCATGCCCAAGCATTGCTTCAGCTATAACAGCCCAACCCTGAGTATGAGTAAATATTGCACCATTTTCTTTCATGCTTCTGTTAAAATAGGCTGCACGCACAATTTTAAAATTTGTACCTAATGTATAAGGAGGATTGCATAAAGCTACACCATATTCAGTTGCCAGGTTTTCCTTCACGCTTTTCATTGCCAGCTCTGCCTGATCTTTTGTAGCAGCTTCACTAATAACAGCCCAGGCCTGCGGATTCATGTATATTTTGCCTTCTTTATTTTCATTCGAGCCATATTTTTCACTTTCACCTCCATATCCCCGAATGAACCAATCACCATCCCAGGTATATTTTTGGATGTTTTCATCCAGTTTTTTTAATAGAGGTTCAGCCCAATCTGTTTCTGATTTTATATTCAGCAGCTTTGCTACTTCAATATACACTTTAAAAGCATAGCGTAATTGCATCGTAACAAATACGGTTTCCCCATCCTGGCCAAAGCGTAGACAGTCATTCCAGTCGGCAGATAATCCATTTGGTAACCCATGTTTACCACTGTGATCAAGATTAAACTGAATAGCTCTTTTCAAATGCCCTAATACCGTATCCTCTCCTTTATCAGCATAGGGTAATATTTTTTCATAAAAAGAAATATTTCCGGTTTCTTTCACATATGCCGGAATAACATTAAACAGCCACATGCAATCGTCGGATCGATATTCTTCATCACCGGGTAATTTTTCTTGCCCTGGCTTATGGTTTATTTTATTGACAACAGGCATAGCGCCGCCAGTTGAAACTTGCCCTGTAATCATTAATTCGAGTCGTTTTCCTGCTTCTTCAGGAATATTTGGCAATACACCTAATAAATCCTGAACACTATCCCTGTATCCTAATCCATCTCGTTCTGAAGCTGTGTATACTAAACTTGCAGCGCGCGACCAGTTAAATGTCATTTGGCAATTATAAGGGCTCCACATATTTAGCATGCTGTTAAATTCATTATCGGGTGTTTCAACTGAAATTGAATCAATCCGTTTATGCCAGTATTTTTTTAATTTTTCCAGTTCACTTTCTAATTTACTGATGTTGCTATATTCTTTAACAACTTGTTTTCCTTCTTTTGCAGCTTCACCAATTCCAATAAGTACAACCAAATCTTTTGATTCTCCTGGATTTAATTCAATATCAGTTTGGATACTTCCGCAAACATTATCACCCGCTGCTAAAAAGTTTGAACACCTTCCATTTTCAACAGCCATTGGATTAGCATAAGTTCGATAGCGGCCTAAGAAACTTTCAAGATCGGTTTCATATCCTTTGATTTCCCCTCCTAAAAAAGCCATAAAAGTATGCCTTCCCTGGTCATTTTCAGAAAATTTATCAGGCATATGAGGAACATTGATATTTGAGGCATGATCGATGATGCCATCAACCACTGTCATGTTGGTAGTATACTGTGTATATTGTAAATTCAACAAATCCTGCATGGCATTCCAGCCATTTGCATATTCTACAAACGAAAATAAGCTGAGTTTCCTTTTCTTTTTATCCAGGTTTGAAATTTTAATTTTCCAGACTTCAAAAATTTGTCCCAGGGGCACAAAATAGGTTGTTTCAGTTTGTATATGATCATATTCTGAAGTAATTATTGTATAAGCACTTCCATGACGACATTCTGATTTATATTTATCAAGAGGTTTACCAACAGGCTGCCAGGAAGCCGACCAGTAATCAGTACTTTCTTTATCTCGAATATAAATATACCTTCCTGGTTGGTCCAGCGGTATAGAGTTGAATCTTAAACGTAAAAACCGCCCCATACCACCAGATTTGTAGAAACTGTAACCACCGGCATTATTTGTAATAATAGCTCCATACTCAGTTGAACCGAGATAATTACTCCATGATTTTGGTGTATCAGGATTGGTAATTACGTATTCTTTGTTTTTATCGTTAAAATGTCCGTA
>CAZBZX010000374.1:0-4533 GCA_964496465.1 uncultured Bacteroidales bacterium | reverse complement strand
CTTCGGGAAGTAGCCCTCTTAATTTTTATTTTTTTTCTCGTTCAGTAGTGATTATTTATATTAATTATTTACTACTATAATTATGGGGAGAAGGTTATATATTAATCTTATCCCCGTAATATTTTATGTTTTACATTACTTCCTTTTGAATTGATTCACTTAATTCATATATTTAATATATAACTTATTGAATTTCCTAACGTATTACCTGAAATAATATCGAGTAGTTAATAATAATATTTTATAATAATTTATATGCAAAAATCATTAAATCAAGTTGTGGGCGTTGATAAAGATAAATGTGTTAACTGTCATGCATGCATTTCTGCTTGCCCGGTAAAATATTGCAATGACGGTCACGGTCAATATATGGAAATAAATCCTGATTTGTGTATAGGTTGCGGAAGTTGTATAGAAGCTTGTACACACGAAGCCCGCTATGCAATTGATGATTTTGATTTATTTATGGATGATGCGCGTAAAGGAGTTTCAATTGTAGCTATTGTAGCTCCTGCCATTGCATCAAATTTTCCCGGGAAATACCTCAACTTTAATGGTTGGCTTAAACAAATAGGAGTGGAGGCTATATTTGATGTTAGTTTTGGGGCAGAACTTACGGTTAAATCTTATCTTGAATACATTAAAAATAATAATCCTAAAACAGTAATTGCTCAACCTTGTCCTGCTATTGTTAGTTATATTGAGTTATATAAACCTGAGCTAATACCTTACCTCGCACCTGCTGATAGCCCTATGTCGCACACTATTCGAATGGTAAAGGAGTTTTATTCACAATATAAGCAAAGTAAATTTTTAGTTGTTTCCCCATGTCTTGCTAAAAAGAGAGAATTTGTTGCAATTGGAACTGGCGATTATAATGTTACGATGAAATCCTTTGATGAATTTTTTCAAAATAAAGGTATAGACTTAACTCAATATCCTGAAGTTGATTATGATAATCCATCTGCTGAAAGAGCTGTTTTATTTTCTACTCCAGGAGGATTATTGAGAACAGCTGAGAGAGAAGTACCTGGAATAAGTGAAAAAACCAGAAAAATAGAAGGTAAGGAAACTATTTATGAATATTTAAATGATTTACCAAAGAATATTGAAAAGGGGTACACTCCATTATTGATCGATTGTTTGAATTGTGAGAAAGGTTGTAATGGCGGACCAGGTACATTAAATAAAGAAAAATCAATGGATGAGATTGAATACCATATTGAGCAGCGAAAAAATAAAATGATTGAATTATATGAAAAGAAAGAGAACAAGTTGTTAAAAATAAATACCAATCATGATATTCATAAGCATATTAATAAGTACTGGAAAGAAGGATTATATGCAAGAAAATACACCAATTTATCTGATAATAATAATATTAGAATCCCGAATAATAATGAAATTCAGAGAATTTATAAGGATATGAAAAAATTCTCTGAAGAAGATTTTTACAATTGTTCTTCTTGTGGATATGGAAAGTGTGAAGATATGGCAACTGCTATTTATAATGGATTGAACGTAAAAGAAAACTGCCATTATTATAAATCAAAACTATTGGAAGATATGTTTGAAGATATAACAAAAACTGTTGAGGAATTTGACCATCATAATGAAGCAATTAATAGTTTAATTGATATTTTAACTCATTTACAAGATGAGTTTAATAATATTGATAAATCATTTACAAATTATGATGAAATTTTAAAGGAGTTTTCTGCTATATCTGATACGTTAACTCAAATTTCCAAACATACAAATTTACTGGCACTTAATGCTGCAATTGAAGCAGCTCGTGCCGGTGAAGCCGGGAAAGGATTTGCTGTTGTAGCTGGTGAGGTTCGACGATTAGCTGAGAGGTCCAACGCTGAATCTCAAAAAATAAAGCCTTACTCTGATAAAATTCAAGCTTTTTTTCAAGAAATAAATACTAAACTTAGTGATGCTTCTAAAGAATTTGGTAAGAGTACCGAAATAACTGAAAATGTTTTACATTCGATGATGAAGCTTTTAGAGGTAGCACGAGATCTTCAGGATAAAGCAAAAATTGACGCTAATCCTACAGAAAAATATTTATATATTGAATAATGCAATAATAGTTAATATATAAGAAAACAAATCTTCTTATAATAAAAAGGCTTGGCTGAAAAAAAATAATTATTATTTTAGTGATATTAAATAACCCGTTAATCGAAATTCTAATGAAAATACAGGAAGAATTCCTACATTTTATATGGAAAAATAAATTGTTTGATACCAATCAACTTAAAAGTAAACAAGGCGACTTAATTGAAATAATTCACCCGGGCATACAAAACACTGATGCCGGACCTGATTTTTTCAACTCAAAAATCAAAATTAATAACACAACATGGGTCGGTACAGTTGAGATTCATGTAAAATCATCCGATTGGGAGAAACATAACCACCAAAATAATAAAGCCTACGACAATGTTGTTTTACAAGTAGTTCTTGAAGATGATAAGCCCATTTTTCGATCAAATAACGAGTTGATCCCTACAATTGAGTTGAAATTCGAATCTAAATACTATAAAAATTACAATGTTTTACTGGAAAATCAATTATGGATTTCCTGTCAAAACGATATAGATAGGATTGATCCGTTTATATTTTCACACTGGCTGACAAATCTAACAATTGAAAGACTGGAAAGAAAATCGAAATATATAATAGAAGAATTACATAAAAACAATAATCATTGGGAAGAAACATTCTATCAGATCGTTGCTCGTAGCTTCGGATCAAAAACGAATGCCGATCCATTTGAATGGTTGGCAAAATCGCTTCCTATTGGTGTTTTAACCAAGCATAAAAATAGCTTATTTCAAATTGAAGCCTTACTTTTTGGCCAGGCAGGATTTTTAGATGAATTTTTTAAGGATGAATATTATAAGAATCTTAAGAAAGAATATGAATTTTTACAAAAAAAGCATAATTTAAAACCTATCGAAAAGCACTTATGGAAGTTTTTACGATTACGACCATTAAACTTTCCAACAATCCGATTAGCACAATTTGCTCAGCTTATTTCAAAATCCTCAAGCCTTTTTTCTAAAATTATTGAATCAAAAACTTTTCAAGAATTAATTAATTTATTCGATGTTGAAACTTCAGAATATTGGAAAAATCATTACAAATTTGGTAAAGCATCAGTAGAAAAAAATAAAAAACTGGGAAAATCCGCAATTCATTTACTGATTATAAATACTGTAATTCCTTTTTATTTTGTGTATGGGCTTCAAAAAGATAATCAATTTTATAAAAACAAAGCAATAAAATTTCTTGAAGCAATTCCACCAGAAACCAATTCTATAATAAACAATTGGAAGAAGTTAGGTATAAAAGTTGAAAATGCTTATATTTCTCAAGCATTATTACAATTAAAAAATGAATATTGTAATGAAAAAAAATGCTTAAATTGCCAGATAGGAAACAAAATTATTATTCAATAAACCGGTATTAAATGAATAAGGAAGATTTAAGACCTGCATATTATTCATTTGGATTGTTAATGTTTGTATTGCTTGTAGGAACTGCAGGTTATATGATTATAGAAGGGTATAGTATTTTAGACGCAATATTTATGACTATTATTACTGTAGCAACAGTTGGTTTTAGGGAGGTTCAGCCGCTTAATACTGGAGGCAAAATATTTACTTCAGTTTTAATTGTTTTCAGTTTCGGTACTTTCGCATATGCAGCTACAACCTTTACAAGGTTTGTTATTAGTGGTGTATTTAGAAATTATTATAAAATAAATAAAGTGAAAAGTAAAATTGACAAATTAACCAACCATGTAATAATTGTTGGTTACGGAAGAAATGGGGCCCAGGCTGTTGAAGAACTGGTCGACCATGATATTCCCTGCGTTATTGTTGATAACAGGGAAGATAAAATTTTAGAAGTTCAGGAAAACCCTTCTTTACTTTTTGTCCAGGGTGACCCAACTCATGATGAAGTACTTGAGCAAGCCCGTGTTCACCAGGCCCGATCTTTAATTACCGTTTTACCTTCTGATGAAGAAAACCTTTTTGTTGTGCTCACAGTTAGGGAAATGAACCCTAATATTAATATTATAAGCAGGGCTTTTAATTTAAATACTATTAAAAAATTAAAAGCTGCTGGCGCTGATAATGTAATATTTCCTGATAAAATAGCAGGACAGCGTATGGCTAAAATGGTTGCACAACCTGATGTAATCGAATTTTTAGATTATATCTTATTGCAAGCTACAAAAGATGTTTCCCTTGAAGAAATATCATGCAAAGGAATAGCTGAATGCTTTGCATCAAATTCAATTGGAGATTTAAATCTAAGAAATTTAATAAGTGCCTTAATTATTGGATTAAAAAGAAATGATGGAACTTATATATTTAATCCACCTGCTGATAGCTATTTAACTTCAAGCGATCAATTATTTGTACTTGGCAAACCTGAAGAAATATCAGCACTTAAACAAATTTTAAAAGGGAAGAGTTTGGAGAAATTTTCTTAATTTATTTTTAAATTTCT
>CAZBZX010000373.1:0-4553 GCA_964496465.1 uncultured Bacteroidales bacterium | reverse complement strand
CAATGTATCTTTATTGAAGGATTTAATCCATTGGAATTCAAAATTTCTAGTAAAACTTGTAAGCATTTCTTCTTGCTTTTCCAGACTAATTTTAAAATATGGTTTAAAGTCTTTTAGTAAACTATCTCTTTCCATGGTCAATTCTTCATTCGATTTATAAATAGGAAAATCAAAAGGGGCAAAGTAAGTTTCATGAAGCCATGGTTTCCCTTTTTGAAATTCAAATGGGAACTTACCTTCGCGTGGAAAAAAATACAAAATAACAGCAACAGTAAGTAAAAACAGGATCCCTTTATAAATAAGACTTAATTTTATTTTTAGCCAGTGTAAAATGTTTTCCATACTAATTTGATTTATTGAATCAAAAATAGATAAAAATTAAACTTTTAATGAATATAATTATTATAATTTTCCATGAGGCAATTAAATGAATTAAAAAACAATTCTTATTTTTAAGTTGAAAATTATTAATAATAAATTAAAACTATAAACATGATAGTAGTAACATCAGCCTCGATTTCAGGAAAAGAAATAACCGAAACTATTGGATTAGTAAGAGGAAGCACAGTAAGGGCCCGAAATATTGGCCGCGATATTTTTGCCAGCCTAAAAAATCTTGTTGGTGGCGAAATAACTGAATACACGCAACTTTTAGCCGACTCACGTGAACAAGCCTTGCAAAGAATGATAAATGATGCTAAAAGAAAAGAAGCAGATGCAGTAATTAATATGCGATTTACAACTTCAACTGTTATGCAAGGATGTTCAGAAATTTTAGCTTATGGTACAGGGGTTAAACTTAAATAAACCTCCATGGACTGAGTGCTCAGCTATATGCGACGAATAGAAATATCGAATAATGAATGATGAATTATGTTTTTAATATAGACATTGAAGTCTATCTGTAACCAAAAAGAAAAACTTCGAAATTCGTTAGTCGATATTCAAAATTTATATAAATTAACTGCAATAAAATTAAGCGTTTTTACATTTAAATTGAAATAAAACAAATAATAAAAATTAAACCCATTTGAAATATAAAGAAATACAAGCTAAGTCAATATTAAGAAAACATAAATTTATTGATTCATGGTTTGTATCTCGTTATGGAATGAATTTATACAGGGGATGCCAGCATAATTGTTCCTATTGTGATGGCAGAGCCGAGGGATATTATGTAGAAGGAAATTTCGGTGAAGAAATTGAAATAAAAATAAATGCGCCTGAAATCCTAAATAAAGAATTAGATCCTTCAAAAAAAAGAAAACCATTAAAAAAAGGATTTTTTATGATTGGAGGAGGCGTTTGCGATAGCTATCAACCAATTGAATCAAAAATTAAACTTACACAGAAGGCACTTGAAATAATTAAAAAGTACAATTTTCCTTTGCATTTATTAACAAAATCAACCTTAGTTAAACGAGATATAGAAATAATTAAATCAATAAATGAGCATACAAAAGCAATAGTAAGTTTTAGTTTTTCTTCAACAGATGATATTGTAAGCCAAAAATTTGAGCCATATGCTTCAAGTCCATCATCTAAACTAGAAACTATTTCTTTATTAAAAAGTCAAGGGATTTCTTGTGGAATGTATTTAATGCCAGTCATTCCTTTTATTACCGATAATGAGTTTTTTATTGAAAAATCAATAAAAGATGCAAAAGAAGCCGGAGTTGATTTTATCATTTTTGGAGGAATGACTTTAAAACCCGGCCGTCAGATGGAATATTATTTAAAAAATTTAAAAAAAGATTTCCCCCTTGTATATGATTCTTATGCTAAGATATATAGTAATAACAGATGGGGAAATGCATCATCTGAGTATTATTATAAAATAAACAAAACATTTATAGAATTTGCTGCTAAATATAAAATCGCAAAACGAATTCCATCCAAGTTATTTAAGAATCAGATGGACAAAACTGATTTAGTAGTAGTAATCCTAAAGCAAATAGATGATATTTTAAAAATGAAAAATGAAAAGTCATTTTATGCACTTGCAGCAAATTCAATAATAATGGCGAAAAAACCAATTGAAGAATTATCAAATAATTTAACTTCGTTAAACGGTATTGGTAAAATAACTGAAAAAATAATTAATGAAATAATTGATACTGGAACTTCAAAATATTATGAATTTATTTTACATAATTAACGAGAGTTTCTTTGCTAAGTAACTAAATTATTATCTTTTTAAAACTAATTTTTAAGCAGACTAATTCATTATCTTTGTTATTAGCTTCAATGCATAATTTCTAAATTATAATAGAAATTAAAAATTTATTAAAGTGGACCAGAAAATAAAATATAAAAAAAATATTAAAGCTCACTACTCTTTTATTAAAGTTATGACAGGCCATGATTTATCGATCAGGCGCATTCCCCTAATGAAAATTGAAAGTGTAAATCAAGGTCCTGTTGTTGTTATTTCCGCCTGCATGCATGGCGATGAAATAGGTGGTACAGTTGTTATTCAAGAGCTATTTAAATATTTAAACAAAAATTTATTATGCGGAAAAATTTATGCATTTCCTCTTTTAAATCCTTTTGGTTTAGAAAATAATAGCAGAAAAATAAGCCTTAGTAATGAGGATTTAAACAGATCATTTCCCGGAAATGCTAAAGGAACCCTGGCACAAAGAATTGCTAATATTTTAATGAATAAGATTATTGAATTAAAACCAACTATTGTTCTTGATTTACATAACGACTGGAATAAATCTATTCCATATGTTGTTATTGATAACTTAAAAAATACTAATAAACTAAAAGAATTACAAAATTATGCCAATGTTTCAAAGCTATTAGCTATCCAAGAATCAGAAGTAATTCCAGGATCCTTTTCATATTGCGTAAATATGGCCGATATTTCTGCCTTAACACTAGAACTTGGTGAATCACTTGTTATTAATGAAAAAAATGTTACCTATGGAAAAAGTGCTGTTTTAAACATTTTAAATGAATTAGGAATGGTGGAAATTAATAATGAAAGCACTCAGCATTATCTGCCCGAAAAAGTCCGTAATAAAATTTTAAGTTATTCATCTAATCCTTTATGTTCAACAAGTGGAATAATCAGGTTTTCAAAAAAACCAGGCGAATTTGTAAAAAAAGGGGATAAAATTGCAAAAGTGTATAATGCATTTGGTAAACTAAACGAAACAATTACTTCAATTCATGATGGAATTATATTAGGGCACAATGATTATTCTGTAGCTTTTCCTGGTTCATCGGTTATGGCTTTTGGGGTTTTTAATCCTTAAAAATAAAATGATCTAATTTTTTAAAGAATTGCTTTTAGGATAAATTAAGGATAATAATATACTACAACTCAATACTCCAAAAATAAAATATAAAGAATAAACTGATTTGAAACCAATATGCTCAAGCCACTCATGAAGTATAAGCTTTAAGCCAATATATACAAGTAATATTGAGACACCTATTTTAAGTAAATAGAACTTTTCAACTACTTTAATCAATAAAAAGAAAAGAGCCCTTAATCCAAGTATGGCGAATATGTTTGAAAAAAACACAATATAAGGATCACGCGATACTGAAAAAATTGCTGGGATTGAATCAAATGCAAAAATTATATCTGTAAATTCTATTAATATTAAAACCACTAATAATGGGGTTAAAAACAATTTCTTATTTTTTACAATCCAGAAACGATCTTTAACATATCTCGGGAAAACTTTAAAATGATTTGCTAAAAATTTAACAAGGGGGTGATTTTGTGGTTCAATTTTAATTTCTTTGTTTCTTTCCAGGTACATTTTAACACCTGCATAAAGCAAATAGGCACCAAAAATATATAACAACCATTCAAACCTGAAAATTAATGCCGTACCAGCAAAAATAAATATACAGCGTAAAACAATTGCTCCTATTATCCCCCAAAATAATACATGTTTATAATCAGTTTTTTTAACCGTAAAGGCAATTAATATGGCCATAATAACAAATAAATTATCAATTGATAATGATTTTTCTATTAAATATCCCGACAGGTAATTAATAGCAGCTGTTTTTCTGAATAAAATTAAACTATGTTCATAATTATAATCCTTTAAATCCAGATAATAGCCATACTTATTAATAATTTGTTTTAAATCATCAAGGTTGTTGATCCCATGAATATATTCCGCGAAAAATCGTAAAAAAACTGAAAAACTTAATGCCAAAATAATCCAGATCGCACTCCAAATAGCAGCTTCTCTTGCAGATACTTCATGACTATTTTTGCCAATTACCAATAAATCGAGCAATAATACTCCTACTATAAATATGATAAATAAAATAAAAAATAATACTTCGTTTGACATTAGTTTTTATTATTGCTGATTTTCATTTAATAATTTATAGAAGAACATAATAAATATTAAAAGGTTAAAATTGTAAAAATAAATTAGGTTGAGAAACTTATTTATATAATATTTACATAAGTAATCTCAACCTAAAATAAACTTGATAAATAATCAAGCATCATATATTTTAATAACAGATATAAAGTTATGTTAGAAGAGCATAAATCATTGCAAGTAAAA
>CAZBZX010000372.1:0-4575 GCA_964496465.1 uncultured Bacteroidales bacterium | reverse complement strand
GAAGATGATGAGAAACAAGAGGTTGAGATAATTTTGTTTCCTTTACAATTTCACCTACTGAACACTCTTTATCAGATATAGACTTGATAATGCTTAACCGGTTGTAATCGGCAAGTGTTTGAAATACTGCTTGTAATTTTTTAATTTCACTCATATAAATTATCATTTATATAAACCGTCATTTATATAAGTGCAAATTTATATGATCTTTTATAATTTCCAAATAAAAGTAAAACCTTTTTTGAAATTTTTTATTAAACGGCTGTTTTACAGGGATTAATTCTTTAAATAAATCCTTTTCAATTTCGCGACTTTCTGGGCATAAAATCCAGGGAAGGTATCTCTTGGTTGAGTGCAAACATATACCTGCTCTCCATCTTCCCTAAAAAATTCATCCTTTATTTGTCCGACTAATTCTGGGTTATCAAACAGCCACTCCATATCTCCAATTTCATCATTCACATATATAAAAGTTTCTGTATTAATGCTATCCGGTGCTAACAATAAAAAATTGTCGTTAAAGCAAATGGGCTCTGGTAAACCATATTTTTTACTATAAAACATTATTGCACCTGCAGTACAATACTCCTCAGCATAAATTATACAATTTTCTTTGCTGGTATCTGGTAAATTTTGATAAGCGTTTATAACCATGCCCGAAAGCTCCTTCCAGCCGGTCATATCAGCATAATCTTGAGGTAAATTGTGTATTTTACCGTCTTCCCATTGATTAGTAAATCTTGCTGTTTTCTTTGAGATTTCAGCCACTTTCTCCAACGAATAAACAGGTAAACTGAATGGAAGCATTATCCAAGAAATTAAAAGCATAAAACCTATGGTTATATATTTAAAAGTATTATTAAAATATTTTTCGATGGAAAGACCTCCTAATGCAAAAAGTAAAGGATATAAACCAAGTGTATAGTATGATTTGCCTCCTGATAACAACAATATTAAAAAAGTAAATAAAAATATTAGCGATAGTACTCGATATTCCTTAACATCTTTAAAGAATAGAAAAATAATAAATCCGGTTACCCAAACTATAACAGAAGGTAAATTCATAACAAACTGACCAATTATAAAATCAAACTTTGACACATTAACAAATTGGTATTTATACAACTCATTCATATGATGAATTAATGGCCAGTTGTGATTGAATTGCCATAAAAGATTCGGGGTAATAATTAATATTCCTATAATTCCTCCTATAAAAAAATATTTCGATTTATATAAAGTCCTTTGTTTTGTAAGCAAAATTGCCATTAATGTCCCTACAATAAAAAATGCAATGGAATATTTATTTAAAAATGCAATCCCAAAAACGATGAAAATAGTGATCCATAATTTTGGGTCATTTCTATTCATCATTTTAACAATCAGATAACCTGACAATAACCAAAAAAATTGATTAAATGATACCGGTTGAAATAAAGTATTGGATCTTAAAAATGATGGAGATAATATAAATGCTAATGTTGCAATAATAATTGCAAATGTTTTACCTTTTAACTCTTTAACAATTAAAGCAATAATTATTACAGAAATTGCTCCAACCAATGCTGGAAAAAATCGCAAAGCAAAAACAGTATTTCCAAATATTAAAACTGATATTTTTGATATAACACCTATTAATAGTGGCACAGACGTAAATCCCCAATCCAAGTTTTCACCTAATGAATAGTATAAAAATGCATCTCGGTGTAGCTCGTAATTCGTATTGGTAAAAAAATGGATCAGCAATTTTAGTATTGCCAGACTAATAATTAAAAGCCATTGATTAGAAATTTTAATTGTTTTCATTATTAATAATAATAGCTAATTTATCAATAATTAATATTTAGAAATAATATCATTTATAGAGGTGCTATTAACTATAATTTCATTTGATTTTATACATTCATTTTGGTTTTTATCGGGAATTTTATAAAAGCTATTTAAAACAATTACAATAATTACAATAACTACAATATAAATTATATTAAATTTCTTTTTCATTCAATTTCATTTCTTATAAATAATCATGTAAATGAACTTAATAATGAACTCTTTTAAGTCATAGTGCTGTAATAAAATGTAAAAAAATATCACAAAAAAAGACCTCTATTTAGAGGCCCTTTTTATTGATCAATTTAACAGATTAAAAACTAAAATTCTACTTTATAGCTTAATATTGGGAGAACAACTACAGTTAAGCTTTCTTCCATTTTATCCGTTTTGTAATTATATTCATACCCTTCATTTAATGGTGCGCCTAATACATTTTTAACCTGTAAAGCCCAAATGCTTGAATGGTTTTTCTTGTTTATTCTATATGTTGCTGTTAAATCCAAAAAATTTCGCAAAGCTTCTTTATCTTCAAATGCTTTTGTCTCATCATAAATTCCAATTTGAGACTCTATAGATTCTTGCATTAGAAGAGGAGATCTTCGTTCTCCACCAACGATATTTAATCTTCCGTTAATTCCTAACACATTATTATTATTTGTACCTATAAAAAATTCTTTACCAAATAAGATATTAGCAACAAATTCTTTATCGTAACGCGAATTTCTCCATATTCCATCATCTCCTTTATACTTTGAATCAAATATTGATGCTGTAATTAGATAATAGAAGTTATTGTTTAAAAAGCGTTCTAATGTAATTTCTACTCCAATATTTTTACCCACACCATTATTTTCTAAGGATTCTCGAAAACTCCAATCTTGCTTAAAATTAATCATGGAATAAGAACTATCTTTAATTCCGGGAACATTATATAAATACTGGAAATAAGGCTCAACCTTTAATCGAAGATTTTTATTTATTATTTTATCATACCCTAATACAAAATGTTGAGCATGTGAGAATTCGAGTTCATTATTTGGATAATAAACATTTCCATTCTCTTCATAATTAATAAAGTATATTTTTAACTCTTCAAGTTGAGAATGTTTTCCATATCCAAAACTTAATGTATTTGTTGGCATAAATTCCCAATTTAATCCAACCCGAGGATCAACGGTAAAATTTTCATTTAAAGCAAAATATTCAGAATGAAGTCCAACATTTACCGAAAAATTAGTTGTTACATTATATTTAGATTGCGAATAAAATTGTGCATGATAACTATTTCCATCTTCCTTTACAAAGTTTCTATATGTTTCAGGAACGCTATTTATAGTGCCGTTTAAATCAATATTATAAAACAATGCATTATAATTAAATCCTGTGCGATTGGTATGCCTTGCGCTAAATTTATGATTTACGAATGAACTTAAGGTGATTTTACTCGATTCATCAATTAAATACGTTTCATTTCTAAGCACTATATTATCATCTAATCGCTGTTGATCCATCGAATTAATATTTCCAGAGCCAACAATACTTGTATTTATATACGTTTTTTTACCAAAAATGTATTTATGAGATACCCCAACGGCCCCAAATTTTACTTTCCAGTCATATGTTACCCGGTCCCAATCAGTTTCCCATAAACTTGAATCATAATCAACAGGCTCACTATTTAAATCAACCGCCCCAATTCCCCAAACAGAAAATATTCCGGCTTTTGAAGTTGGAAAATTAAATTTAAAAGTAAGGTCTTGATACCTTGGTATTTGTTCAGAAGGAATAAGCCCCATATCAACTAGCAACCCAAAAGTTGAATAACGATAATTAAAAAGATAAGAAGCATTTTTCCCTTTTACAAAAGGGCCCTCTGCAGAAAAATCTATACCTAGTACACCGGCCTGAAATGCATATTCTCTTTTTTCATAATTACCTGTGCGTAGCTTTATATCAAAAACTCCGGCCAGCGCATTGCCATATTCGGCAGGAAACGCCCCGGTAAAAAAATCTGAATTAGATAATAATTGTCCGCTTAGCACATTTACAGCCCCTCCACCAGCGACATTACCACCAGAAAAATGATTTGGATTTGGAACTTCAACACCTTCAATACGCCACGCTACTCCTTTTGGAGAATTTCCGCGAATAATAATTGCATTATCTTGTAAATTACCCGTTGTGACTCCGGCAAATGCAGATACCATTCTGGCCGGATCGTCAATACCACCGGCATATCGCCTGGTTTCTTCAACGGTAAATGACCTTGCACTAATAGTTGCCATAGAATTTAGTGCCTTATCTTTTCGAACATGAGCTTTTACAACAACTTCATCGAGTTGATTAATTGACTCTTTCAACCCTGCATCCAACACTACTTCTTTTCCTGAACTAACTAATATTTCAGGAATTGTAACAGGCTCATACCCTACATAACTTATTTGAATATTATAGCGGCCAATTGGAACATTTTCCAATTTAAAATTTCCATCCATATCGCTAACTGCACCCATCGCCGGATTAACACCTAATATTATCACATTAGCACCAGGTAAGCTTATTTGAGATTCCTTATCAAATACTTTTCCTTTTATTGTTTGTGTTAAATTTTGAGATTTAAGAACATGCTGTGTGCAATATTTTTATTGTGTCGCGATAAACCCGGATGAATAATGCGAGTACAATAAGATGTCATTCCCGCATGTTTCTGGCGGGAATCCATTCCTTAATTTAAAGCCGTTA
>CAZBZX010000371.1:0-4638 GCA_964496465.1 uncultured Bacteroidales bacterium | reverse complement strand
TAAGTGCAGTTGATTCCTCAACCGCCTTTGATTTAAGAGTATACTTAAGAGAAAACCTAATAAAATTTTTACAGGAAAAATATCCTGATAGTTTGCCTAAATCAAGAATTCAAATTATAAATAAATAAAAGTTATTATTAATTAATTGTGATCCAATCCAACTGGTTTATTTCAATAATTTCAAAGGAGGTATCTCCAAATCTTTTGTCCCTCTTGAAGTACCAATAACGTTTAATTGATCTTTTTGATCAGTTAGTTCAGTATCAAGGGCAGCAATAATAGCAGCGCCTGTCGGAGTGCATAATTCCACTTCAATGGGTCCCATTTGAAACGGTATGTTGAACTTTTCGAGAATTATGCGAGTGGCCGGTGATGGCACAACCAGTTTACCATGGGAGAATTTCACCATCCCCCCTCCTACAGATATCGGATTTGTAATAAATGCCTTAGCATCAAGCAATAGATGCTGCATTCCAATTACTGCCCCAATAATGTCTATAATTATATCCTGGGCTTCGTGTAAATATGCATCATCATGTCCATGATGACCATGATCTACATGTTCATGAGTTACTGTATTCTCTCCTTTCATCTGTTCATCTACTAACCAGCCATTTCCAGCTCCAATAACTTTATCAACAGAACCTATTACTGGTTTAATATCAATTATCGGAGTGTTATCAATAAAATCTATTGGACTTATATAAACCCTGTTTTTATCGATTTTCTTTATTTCAACGATATTAATTCCAATAGGATTTGGCCTGAATGGCGAACGGCTTGCAAAAACACCAACATTTACATCATGATGTGGAGGATTTACGTGAAGCGAATAACCAACTGATTTATCCAGGTAAACAATTAAATACATGTGAGTAAATTCATCCAAATTTTTTAATCCATCCTGGTATTTTTGAAAAAGCTCGATGTAAAATTCACCTTCAGCTTTAGGATCTGGTCTGAATGGGGCCTTATTAGTATATGGTGATTTAACCACACCTATTGGATTAATATGATAATGATCGCTTTCGAAATGATTTTCACTATGTGCTTGCCGTTCTGCTTCAATCAAAATGTTCAGCGCTTTGTTCCCAAATTCACGATACTGGCATTGAATATCCAGTTCATCATATAATTCCTTTAAAAGCTCTTTTGCTTTTTCTCCTTTTATATGCGCATGTTTCGAATGAAAATGAATATGTAAACGTGTGCTGTTATCTTTTGTTAATGATGAAGAAATTTCTGCTATTCCAAGTTTTCTTGCGGCAGTTATCATTCCATGTATTACATCTTTTTCAGGAGCACCTGCAGAAATTAAAAGGGCTGAAAACATATCCCCTGCTATTCCTCCACTAGGATCAATTAATAAACTCATATATTTAAATTATAAACTATTCTTTGCAATTAAACCTGCAATAACTGCAGCCCTTACTCCTCCATCAATATTTACAACAGCTAAATTTGGTGTACATGAGGATAACATGGATATAAGTGCTGAATCTTTGGCATTATATCCATATCCAACAGAAGTTGGTACGCCAATTACCGGCAACGAAACAAAAGATGATACAAAGGTTGCCAGGGCTCCTTCCATCCCTGCAATTACAACAATCGATTTTACTTGCCTTGATATTCCAGCTTTCAAAGCTTCCAATACCCTTGTTGGATGCGCTATTCCTCTATCTTCGTAAATCAAAGGTTCAATACCTATAGATTTTAATGTAATTTCTACTTCTTCTGTTATCGGGTGATCAGCTGCACCGCCACTTATAACCAGGACAGGAGCAACAGGATCAGGTAATTCTCCGGCAACTAAAATATGATCTCCCATCAAAACTTTATGATTTTTACTTAAAATATCTTTAAGTTTATCATTTGCTCTAAACCTTGAAATTACAACCAAAGGATCTCTGGACAATAAATTTTCAGCTATATCAACCACTTGCTCCAGGGTTTTATATTCACCATAAACAATTTCCGGGATACCAGTGCGCATGTCGCGATTTACATCAAGTATTGATTTTCGAGCAGTTTCAATAAAATCGAAAGATACTTTTTCCTTAGCATCTTCTTTACTTATTTCACCTTTCTTAATTTTATCAAATAATTCGTCAAAATCCATTTCAATAAACTTATTTATTTAAAAGTCGACAAACTTACGAATAAGATATCTCAAAATCATATAATTTAATCATAAAAAAATCTTAAATAATTCTTAAACCTATCCTTATTGATACCCATTTTTAATAAATTTACATTATCATGTAACATCATTAAACATTATGCTTTCTTATATGTTTAATATTTGAATTTAAATAGAAAAATTAATAATATTTTTCAAATTTCGATATAAATATCTAATTATTAAATACTTGTTACTAAAATACAAAAACAGTTTAAATAAAATCTAAATAACTAATTAAAAATTAATACTATGGCAAATCTGAAGACTACATATATGGGAATAGAGCTTAAAAATCCCATTATCATTGGCGCAAATAACATGGTAAAAAAGCTTAGCAGTTTAAAAAAATGGGAGATTGAAGGGGCTGCAGCCATCGTTTATAAATCGCTTTTTGAGGAACAAATTCAGCTAGAAGGTCTTGAAATGCAGGAAATAATGGATGAGTATAGTGAAAGAAATGCTGAAATGACAACCTTATTCCCCGATATGGAACATGCCGGGCCAAAAGAATATTTACTGAACCTTAAAACAGCAAAACAATCTGTTTCTATACCTTTATTTGCCAGTTTAAATGCTATATACGATGAAACCTGGGTTGAATATGCCAAATTAATTGAAGAAACCGGGGTTGATGGAATTGAATTAAATTTTTATGCTAATCAGGTTGATTTTGATAAAACACCTGAAGAAATTGAATCATCTCAAATTGACATCCTTAAAAAGATTAAAAAAAGCATTAAAATACCTGTAAGCATAAAACTTAGTGTTTTTTATTCCAGTCCTTTAAATTTTATTAAAAAATTAGACAATGCTGGTGCTGACGGAGTAATCTTATTTAATCGCTTTTTCCAACCTGAAATTGATGTATACAATGAAAAACACTTCTTTCCATATGACTTAAGCAGTCAATCGGATAATAAATTAGCCCTTCGTTTTTCAGGACTTCTTCATGGAAATATTAATGCTAGTATATGTGCTACTGGCGGTATTTATTATGGCGAAGATGTGATTAAAATGTTATTGGCTGGAGCTGATGCAGTGCAAGTAGTAAGTACACTTTATAAAAATAAAGAAGGAATAATAAGTAAATTGATTGAGGATCTGGAAAACTGGATGAACAAAAAAAATTATTCTTCCATTGACGAATTTAAAGGTAAGCTGTCCAGAAAAAAATTAACAGATCCATTTGTATATAAAAGAGCACAGTATATTGATATTTTAATGAATTCGGACAATATCTTCAAAAAATATCCGATGGTTTAATTCAAAAATTTATAAAAGCCTGTCTTAAAAAATAAACTAAACAGTCATTCTGAGCGGAGTCCCTGCCTGACGTCAGGCAGGGAAGAATATTAGACCTTAAATATAAAAACATTTCGACTACCTGCCCGTCCGGTCAGGCGGGTGCTCAATGTGATAAAAAAAATACAAATCATTTTTTTAGGACAGATTTTTTTATTTCCTGTTTTTCATTTCATATTTAACTTCCTTTAAGCAAAATGTTTTAGTTAATTTTTAAAAAAAACATACCTTTACGGCGCAAAAAAAATAAAGCATTTGTAAAATGGCTGGACAAAAACCAGGAATACCAAAAGGAACAAGAGATTTTTCGCCAAACGAAATGGTGAAACGGGATTATATTTTCAATACGATAAAGAATATATATAAACTTTATGGATACCAGCCCATTGAAACTCCCGCCATGGAAAACCTGGATACGCTGTTAGGTAAATATGGGGAAGAAGGAGATAAATTATTATTTAAAATCTTAAATCAAGGTGACTTTTTAAGCAAAACTTCAGATGCCGATTTAACAAAAACAAATAGCCAAAAACTTTCAACCATTATTTGCGATAGAGGTTTACGTTACGACTTAACTGTTCCCTTTGCCCGATATGTTGTTCAGCGAAGAAATGATATTACTTTTCCTTTTAAACGATATCAGATACAACCAGTCTGGCGTGGAGATAATCCTCAAAAAGGACGGTACAGGGAATTTTATCAATGCGATGCTGATGTAATAGGAAGTAATTCGCTATTAAATGAAGTTGAGCTTATTCAAATTATCGATCAGGTATTTACCGAGCTGAAAATCAATGTAATTATAAAATTAAATAATCGTAAAATTTTAATCGGATTAGCTGAATATATTAACGAAATTGATAAAATAACAGATATTACCGTTGCCATTGATAAGCTTGACAAAATAGGAATTGATAAAGTAAATGAAGAATTAAGCCAAAAAGGGTTGTCAAAAACTGCTATTGATAAGCTTCAACCCATATTAAAATTGAAAGGGAACTATGAAGAAAAACTCTCAACAATTGCTGATATTCTGAAGGAATCTGAAATTGGAAAAAAAGGAGTCGAAGAAATTAATACTGTTCTATCCTATATAAAACCATTAGGAATTAAAAATGAAATTGAATTTGATCTTACTCTGGCAAGAGGGT
>CAZBZX010000370.1:0-4640 GCA_964496465.1 uncultured Bacteroidales bacterium | reverse complement strand
CTTTCAGGTCAGGAAAGAAATCCTGAGGATATTAAAGAATGGAAGGGAAAAACCCTGGAATGTTAAGTTTTGGGGAGTTGGTAATGAAACCTGGGGCTGCGGTGGGATTATGACACCTGAATTTTATTCAAGCCAATTGAAAAAATATTCTAATTTTTTAAAGCATTATAGTAACGGACAATTATATAAAGTTGCTGTTGGTCCAAGCGATCAAAATTATAATTGGACAGAAACTATACTAAAAGACTGGAGCAAAACAGATGGATGGTTAAAAGGTTACATGAGCGGAATTTCATTACATTATTACACGATTTGTCGCGATTGGAGCATAAAAGGTTCAGCGATCCATTTTGACGAAAGCGAATGGTTCTCTACCATGTCAAAAACTGTAGTTATAGATGAATTTATTACCAAACATTCAGCTATTATGGATAGGTATGATCCTGAGAATAATATTGGATTGATTGTTGATGAATGGGGAAACTGGTTTGATCCTGAAAAAAGTGAAAATCCTTCAGTTTTATATCAACAAAATACGCTTCGGGATGCACTGGTAGCCGGTTTAAATTTAAATATTTTTAATAATCATTGCCGACGAGTAAAAATGGCTAATATAGCACAGGCTGTTAATGTGTTACAATCTATGGTTTTAACACAAGGTGATAAAATGGTAAAAACCCCATCATTTTACGTATTTAAAATGTATAAAGTTCATCATGATGCATTAATGCTTCCTGTTGAATTAAACAGTGAAGAATATATGTTTGGTGATAAAAATATGCCTGCCTTATCAGCTTCAGCCTCAAAAAATAAAAAGGGTGAAATTAATGTAACACTTACAAATGTTAATCCTATTGAAGGGGTTAAAACTACTTTAAGTTTTGACGGAATAGAAACTTTTAATATTACTAATGCTGAAATTATTTCTGCTGATGAAATGAATGCATTAAATGATTTTGATAAAGATGAAATGGTGAATATTAAGCCTTTTGAGGAATACGATCAAGATGGAAATAATATAATAGTGAATATGCCTTCAAAATCGATTGTTTTAATTACTATTAGTGAATAATTAATTTTAATTAATAAGTTACAAAATATGCTGAAGAATCTCTTTTTATATTATTGATAATAAAACCAAAAATTAATTATTATGAGAGCCTATAAAATTTTATTTCTACTCTTGGCGATACTATTGGTTCTATTTTCCTGTTCAACTAACAATAATCAGGAAGTAGAAAAAAATACAATTGTTATTAAAACACAGGAAGGAAAAGATACAATTAGCCGATATATATATGGCCATTTTGCTGAGCACTTAGGAAGATGCATATATGATGGAATATGGGTCGGAGAAAAGTCTTCCATCCCAAATACACGAGGAATGCGAAATGATGTTATTGAGGCATTAAAAGAATTGGAAATTCCGGTTTTAAGATGGCCAGGAGGGTGTTATGCTGATCTTTATCAATGGAAAGATGGAATTGGACCAAAAGATAAACGACCTTCTATTGTAAATAAATTTTGGGGAAATGTTCTTGAAGATAATAGCTTTGGAACACATGAATTTCTTGACCTTTGTGAAATTTTAGGTACTGATCCATATTTAGCTATAAATGTGGGAAGCGGAACAGTTGAATATGCTTATGATTGGATTGAATACGTTAATTCTGATATGAACAGTCCTATGGCCAATTTGAGAAGAAAAAACGGGCGTGAAGAACCATGGAATGTTAAATTTTGGGGAATTGGAAACGAAAATTGGGGATGTGGCGGAAATATGAATCCGGATTATTATGCCGACCTTTTTAAACGTTTTGCCACTTATTGCTGGGTTGATTATCGTGTGGCCAGCGGAGGATTGAATCATGATTTAAACTGGACAGAAACCTTGATGAAAGGCACCCAATATACACGACATTTAATTCAGGGGATTTCATATCATCATTATACCGTTTGTCATGATTGGAGTAAAAAAGGATCTGCTACTGATTTTGATGAGAGCGAATGGTTTTCTACTATTCGTAAAAATTTTGAAATGGAGGATAATATGCTAGATCATATCAACGTAATGGAAAAATATGATCCTGAGAATAAGGTTGCGCTAATTGCTGATGAATGGGGAAACTGGCACGATCCTGAACCAGGAACAAATCCAGGCTTTCTGTATCAGCAAAATACGCTTCGCGATGCTTTAACAGCTTCAGTTTATTTAAATATATTTAATAATCATGCCTATAGAGTAAAAATGGCCAATATTGCGCAAACTGTTAATGTATTGCAGGCCATGCTTTTAACAGAAGGCAATAAAATTGTAAAAACGCCCACTTTTTATGTCTTCAAAATGTATAAAGTGCACATGGATGCTTTATTACTACCTATTGAGATAAATTCTGAAAAATATCAATTTGGAGAAAAAAACATTCCCGCACTTTCGGCATCAGCTTCAAAAAATAAAGCAGGAGAAATAAATATTACTTTAGCAAATGTTAATCCTAATCAGGAAATTAATACAACAATATCCTTAAAGGAAATTGAAGGATTAGCTGTTAAAAAGGCAGAAATTATTACTGCAGATGAAATGAATGCGATGAATAGCTTTGATAAGGAAGAGACGGTAAATATTCAGGATTTTGAGGAATACGACCAGGATGGTAATAATATTACTATAAATATGCCTCCAAAATCGATAGTTTTAGTAACAATTAGTGAATAAAACGAAATGTCATGCTGAGTGGATCGAAGCATAGTAATTATTTTGTCAAACATAAAGCAGGGAAACATTAATGCCCTTCGATAACTCAGGGTGACATCATAGGGATTATTATTATATAAATATTATTTAAAAATAATTTATGTCAAATACAAAATACACAATAGGTGTTGATTATGGAACAGATTCTGTTCGATCAATTTTAGTGGATGCATCAAACGGAAATGTAATTGCAGATTCAGTTTTTTATTATCCACGATGGAAAGAAGGAAAATATTGTTCTCCTATTGAAAACCGGTTCAGGCAGCATCCGTTGGATTATATTGAAGGACTTGAAAATACAATTACAAATATTCTTAAAGTTGCTGGTTCAGAAGTTGCGAATAATGTGGTTTCCATTTCTGTTGACACTACTGGATCAACCCCTGTAGCAGTGAACGAAAATAGTATTCCTTTATCACTTACTGACGAATTCAAAGAAAATCCAAATGCTATGTTTGTGCTTTGGAAGGATCATACTGCTGTAAAAGAAGCAGATGAAATAAACGAAAAAGCAAAAAATTGGGGAGGAATTGATTATACAAAATTCGAAGGTGGAATTTATTCTTCCGAATGGTTTTGGGCAAAAGTATTGCATGTAATAAGAGAAGATGATGCCGTACGAGAAGCAGCATATTCCTGGGTAGAGCATTGCGACTGGATTCCAGCTTTATTGACTGGAACTAATACTGTATCAAAAATTAAACGAAGCAGATGTGCGGCAGGACATAAGGCTATGTGGCACGAAAGCTGGGAAGGTTTACCTGATGAAAATTTTATAATTCACCTTGATCCTAAATTGATAGGATTAAGAAACAGATTATATAACGATACTTATACTGTTGATGAACAAGCTGGTACAATATCTGTAGAATGGGCTGATAAACTTGGATTATCGCAAAATGTTGTTATAGGAGTGGGCGCTTTTGATGCACATTTAGGTGCTGTTGGGGCTGAAATTAAACCAAATTATTTGTGTAAAATTATGGGTACATCTACTTGTGATATTCTTATTTCACCAAAGGAAGATGTGGGAGATAATTTAATTCAGGGTATTTGCGGTCAGGTGGATGGATCGGTAGAACCGGGTTTAATAGGTTTAGAAGCTGGTCAATCAGCTTTTGGAGATATTTATGCATGGTTTAAAAAATTATTATTATGGCCAGCAGAAAATTTGATTAAAGAATCGAAAATATTAAATGAAAAGCAAAAGGAAGATCTTTTAAACGAAATAGCCGATCAATTAATACCAAAACTATCGGAAGAAGCAAGTAAAATTCCGTTAGAAATTACTGCTGAATTGGCCTTGGATTGGCTAAATGGTCGCCGTACCCCTGATGCAAATCAAAATTTGAAAGGGGCTATCACCGGATTGTCATTAGGAAGTGATGCTCCAAGAATATTTAAAGCTTTAGTTGAAGCTACTGCATTTGGTGCAAAAGCTATAAATGACCGGTTTATTGAGCAAGGAGTGAAAATTGAGGGAGTAATTGCCTTGGGTGGAGTAGCTAAAAAATCTGATTTTGTAATGCAGGTACTTGCTAATGTATTAAATAAACCTATTTTAGTAGCTTCATCCGAACAAGCTTGTGCGCTTGGTTCTGCGATGGCTGCTGCTGTAGCGGGGAAAGTATATTCCACTTTTCAAGAGGCGAAGAATAAGATGGGCAGTGGTATAGATAAAGAGTACAAACCAAATCCTGAAAAAGCTAAAATATATCAGAAGATTTATAATAAATACATACAATTAGGAAAGTTTGTAGAAAAAAATTTAACTAAATAAAATAATTATGAAAACATTATTCGTATTAGTTCTTGCTGCATTTATCATTGTTTCATGCCAGTCTCCAACAAATCAAAATGCTTACTTATTAAAAAAAGACTTTGA
>CAZBZX010000369.1:0-4655 GCA_964496465.1 uncultured Bacteroidales bacterium | reverse complement strand
CAACCTTATTATTGATAGAGCAGAGGTTAAATATTCAGAAGATTTCCGGACCCGGATTTCAGATTCTATTCAAACTGCCTTCTTTGATGGTAAAGGGAAATGTATGATAAAATCATTCTCAGATAGCGAAACAATAGAGGAATCCTTCTCAAATATCTTTGAAGCTGACGGTATTTTATTCGAAGAACCAAATGTTCATATGTTCAGTTTTAATAGTCCGATTGGAGCATGCAAAAGATGTGAAGGTTATGGACAAATCATAGGGATAGATGAGTATTTAGTAATCCCGGATAAAAACCTTTCAATCTATCAAGAAGCCATTGCTTGTTGGAGAGGGGAAAAAATGCAAAAATGGAAAGAAAAATTAATTTATAGCGCTGACAACTTCAATTTTCCAATTCATAAACCTTATTACGAACTTACAATTGAGCAAAAAGATTTACTTTGGACCGGTAATCGCTATTTTAAAGGGATAAATGCTTTTTTCCACTATGTAGAATCTAGAAATTACAAAATACAATATCGTGTCATGTTGGCAAGGTATAGAGGTAAAACCATTTGTCCAGAATGTAATGGTACCAGATTAAAAAAGGAAACCAGTTATATAAAAATTTCCGATAAAAATATTCAAAATCTAGTTCATATGCCTTTAGATAGATTGCTTATTTTTTTTAAAGCAATGAAGCTTTCTTCTTTTGAAGAAAAAATAGCTAAAAGGTTACTTATTGAAATAATTAATAGATTGGAATATTTATGTGATGTTGGCTTGGGATATTTAACATTAAACAGGCTATCGTCAACTTTATCAGGTGGTGAGTCTCAACGAATAAATTTAGCAAATTCACTTGGCAGCAGCCTGGTAGGTTCTTTATACATTTTGGATGAGCCCAGTATTGGGCTACATCCACGTGATACTAGCAGATTAATAAAGGTATTAAAAGATTTACAGAGCATTGGTAATTCAGTAATTGTTGTTGAACATGATGAGGAAATAATTAAAGCTTCGGATCAAATTATTGATATAGGGCCTATGGCTGGCAGGTTGGGTGGCGAAATTATATTTCAGGGCGATCATGAGAAACTTAAAGAAGAAAAAAACAGTCTTACAGCAAAATATATAAACGGAACTGAGAGAATTGAAATACCTGAAAAAAGAAAAAAATGGAACAATTATATTGAAGTAATAGGTGCTTTTGAAAATAACTTAAAAGGAATTAATGTAAAATTTCCATTAAATACAATAACAGTTGTAACTGGGGTAAGTGGTTCAGGAAAATCCTCATTAGTTAAAAATGTTTTATTTAATTCATTGAATAAATTTTATAATGGTGCAGGAGATAAAACAGGTAAATTCGGAACGTTAAAAGGTGATTTAAACCTGATAAGTAATGTTGAGTTTGTAAATCAAAATCCAATCGGAAAATCATCCAGATCAAATCCTGTTACGTATATTAAAGCATACGATGAAATAAGAAAATTATTTGCTGATCAACCCACCTCAAAGCTTTATGGGTATAAACCTTCTCATTTTTCATTTAATGTTGACGGAGGAAGATGTGAAGAATGTCAGGGTGAAGGAACAATTACTGTTGAAATGCAATTTATGGCTGATGTAGAATTAATTTGTGAAAGTTGTAATGGAAAGCGTTTTAAAGAAGATATCCTTGAAGTGAAATATAATGGGAAAAACATTTATGATATTCTTGAATTAACAGTAAATGAGGCAATCGACTTTTTTTCTCAGAACACCGGATCAACTGAAAAAAAAATAATAAATCGTATTAAACCTTTACAGAATGTTGGTCTAGGATATATTAAATTAGGCCAATCTTCAAGCACCTTAAGTGGAGGGGAAAGTCAAAGGGTAAAATTAGCTTCATTTCTTGTGAAAGAGAAAAATGCCCTCCCTATTTTATTTATGTTTGACGAACCTACTACCGGACTTCATTTTGATGATATTAAAAAATTATTAAATTCATTTAATGCATTAATTGAGCGTGGTCATAGTATAATTATTATAGAACACAATATGGAAATTATAAAATCTGCTGATTGGATAATTGATTTAGGTCCTGAAGGTGGAGAATATGGTGGAAAAGTAATATTTGAAGGAATTCCAGAAGATATTGTTAACGTCCCGGAATCATATACTGGAAATTTTTTAAGAGATAAATTAAACTCCTAATTCTTAAGAATACGAATATTTTTAATTCCTTTCACACCATTCTTTATGCCATTTGTAATTTTTGGGATTATACCTGAATCATTTGGTTTTTTTGATAATTTGTAAATATCTGAAATAACCTCTTTATATCTTTCTGATATAAAATTTCTTTTAAGCTTTAATGTTGGAGAAAGTTCCCCAGTTTGCGGGCTCCATTCTTCATAAACTAACTTAAATCTCTTAATTTGTTCGCAAACAGCCAGTAATGCATTAATAGTATTTACTTCTTTTTGGAACCTTATATTTACTTCAGGAATAGAAATCAACTCTTCATTATCTCTGTAATGGATTTTATGCCTTGCACACCAGTCATGCAAAAAGCTAAAATTCGGAGAAATTAAAGCACTAGCAAATTTTTCATTTTCACCAATAACCATAGCTTGCTCAATAAAAAATGATTCCTTTAATTTATTTTCAATTGATTGGGGAGCAATATATTTACCACTATTTAATTTAAAAATTTCTTTCTTCCTGTCAGTAATTTTAAGATACTTATCATCTTCAATTACTCCAACATCCCCTGTATGTAGCCATCCATCCTTATCTATAACCTCAATTGTCATTTCAGGAGACTTATAATATCCTTTCATTACATTTGGCCCTTTACATAAAATTTCACCATCTTCATCAATCTTAACATCTATACCAGGTAATGGAGGTCCAACAGTTCCAATTTTAATATCTCCGGTTTCGGGTAACCTGTTAGCTGCTATAACAGGAGATGTTTCGGTTAAACCATACCCTTCAACAACAGTTATTTTGGCAGCATTAAAAACTTTTGCCAATCTTGGTTGCAAAGCAGCTCCTCCAGCAACAATTAAAAGAACCTTATTGCCCAAGGCTTCCCTCCATTTTGAGAAAACAAGTTTATTGGCCAGCTTTAATTGAATATCATATAAAGGGTTCCATTTTTTCTTAAAATCAAATTTCAAACCTAAATTAACTGCCCAGAAAAAAATATACCGTTTTACTCCTTTTAAATCTTTTCCTGTTGCAATAATTTTATCATAGACTTTTTCTAATAAGCGAGGCACAGTAATAAAAACATCTGGCGAAATTTCTTTCAAGTTATCCGATATCGTACCCATGCTTTCAGCATAGTAAATACTTAAACCAACGCTTTGAAAATAATAATTTATTGTCCTCTCAAAAATATGACTGATTGGTAAAAAAGACAGTGTACGATGTGTATGGTTAAAATTAAAAATCTGTGAAATACCATGAACCTGGCTCACAATATTTTTATGCGTTAACATTACACCTTTTGGAAATCCTGTTGTACCTGATGTATAAATAATTGTTAAAGTATCTTCTGGTTTAATTGATTTCTTAATTTCCTTTACTTTATTTATATGTTTTTCATAATTCTGTTTTCCAAGTTCATATAACTCTTTCCAGTTTTTTGCATTTTCAATTTCATTAAATGAATAAATATCTTTTATAAATTCAAATTCGTCTACTATTGGTTTAACCTTATTGTATAAGGCTTTATCTGATACTATTACAATTTTAGGCTGAGCGTGATTTAATATGTATTTATAATCTTCTGTACTTATCGTAGGATAAATCGGAACATGAATAATTCCAGCCTGGCTAAGCCCCATATCCACGAAATTCCATTCTGGTCTGTTATTTGAGATAGTTACAACCCTGTCTTCAGGTTTTAAACCAAGTTCAATTAAAGCACAACTAATTATGGTTGCATTTTCAACATATTCGTGAGTTGAATATTTCACCCATTTACCTTCTTCCTTAGCAGCAAGCATGTCATCTTTAATAATTTCCTTATCAAGTATTTCAAGGAAATCAAAAGTCCGTTTAAATTCCATAGGTTATGTTTTAAAACTTAAATGTAAGAAAAAATATGATTACTAGTTTATATTATATTTTTATATTATAAACTAAAAAACAATCGTTTAAAAAGTAATTAAAATATTAATTAAAGTGTTTTTGGATTTACTTTATCCTTTTTATCTTTTCTCAGGTTTCTGGAAAATGTATCTTCCTATAAAACTTGAAAGGTTTACAATAAACCTAGTGGAAGTTATTTATCATTTCGATTTAAAATACACCTTCATTTGGTTAATATAATGTTCAATCCAACCTTCTTTATAATCAGGTTGACCTATAGGAATATTATTATGGGTTAATAATAATCCACAACCCTCTTTAATCTCATTAAGCTATATAATTAATTCTGAATCCTCATCATTGTCATTAAACTCTGAAGTTCTCCAAATTTGTATTATTTTTTTATTAGTGATAAGTTGTATATTTTTCCCTGCAATATAACCATCCCAAGCTGTAAACTTGCCACCTTCCTGGTTACTACATTTTGCTTCCCCTTCTATCATCAATGAATGCTCTTTGCTATCCAGTCAAGCATTATATATTATTAATGGTTTTAAAGAAAATGTTTCTTTTATTTGAA
>CAZBZX010000368.1:0-4661 GCA_964496465.1 uncultured Bacteroidales bacterium | reverse complement strand
AAATCAAAATATTGAAATCATGAAGCAAGTTGTATCAATTATTCTTTTTAATATTTTATTAATTTTTAATGTCAATTCTCAAAATACTGAAATTCCTGACACAATATTCATGTTAGGAGGGACTAAAATTTATGCTAAAATAATTGGTGTATCGTCTAGTAAGATAACATATATGGAGGTTGGTAAAACAGAGGTTGAATCAACAGAAAGAAAACAGGTTCAAAAAATAGTATATAAGAACGGCCGTAAGGAGATTTTTAATAAGCCTATTTTTGAAATGGTTCAGGAGGGGGATTATAGAACAGTAATATTAACTGATGATCCTCGAGAAGTTGAAGGTTTGACAAAGAAAGGAGTAATTGATTCAAAATCTTCCAGCGGCAGTAAAACAATTAAATCTGCCAAACGTAGTGCAGAAATAAGACTGCAGAAAAAAGCTGCTAATATTGGTGCTCAAGTAATACTGGTTACAAAAAAAGAATCAATTGGAGGATACGGAGAAATTCCAAGTTATATTTATGAAGGAATTGCTTATGGATTTGATTATTAATAATTAATGATTTTTTTGTCCTTTTCCTTTACCTTCTATGCTTTTATCATCCCTAAGATAATGCATTAAATAGATTTTAAATTCATGTTCAGTATTAAATATTTTAACTGCTTTTTTTAATGGTAAAACTTCTTTAAATTTCTCAAAATATTCACTCATAAGGCCTGATTCTTTATTAAAACTATCCAATACTTTTTTTGCATATTCATTAATTTCAATTTCATCCATATTGTCAGCATTGTTGCTTAAGAAGTCAACATTGTTTTTTCTATCATTAAATAATTGCTCTCGCCTACTTTGAAAGTCATTGTATATCGGCCAGAATTTCTCTGATTCTTCATTGGTTAAACTTAGTTTTTCATTAAAAAATTTAATCTTTTCAGCATTAATTATTTCTGATTTACCGTAGTGATGTTCGCCCATTCTTTGTGCTATTGATGCTACACTTAACGAAAGGGTTATAATAAACATAGTAAATTTAATTTTATTCATATTGTTATATTTAATACATTTCATTTACAATAGTGTAATAATCAATATTTTCTGATAATAGATATTCAATTATTTCTTCAGAATTAATATTAAGGTTTTGGGTTTCATTAATATTTTTAAATTCAATAACATCAGTAATATCATTTTCGTTCAAAGCAAAGCTTGACTCAATATATGCTGCAATATCATCTGGTGAAACTACATAATTTGTTGCTTTATTATTAAAATGCAAATATCCTATATATAGAACTATAAGAAATCCGATAAAAGAGGCAGCATAACCAAGAAACTTTCTGTTTAAGTAGAATATTTTCGCTTTATTCTCAACAGTGTTTTCAACTTTATTTAATATAGTTAATGATAATTGATCAAAGTATCCTTCCGGAACCTTAAATCCATGTTCTTTATTAATTATTGATTCTATCTTGGTTGGATGTTTCATTGTTTTATTATCAGTTATTTGACTTATTTTTAATTAAAAGGTTTAATTTTCGTCCAGTAAATTTTCTATTTTTTTAACTGCATGATGATAAGATGCTTTTAAAGAACCAATTGAAGTTTTTAAGATTTTTGAAATATCTTCGTATTTCATATCATCAAAATATTTCATGTTAAAAACCAGACGTTGTTTTTTAGGTAATTTTAATAAAGCTTTTTGAAGTTTTAATTGCAATTCATTTCCATCAAAATAATCATCACTCTTTAAATTATTTATAAGTTCTTCTTCTATTTCAATTGTGGTAAATAATCCCCTTTTTCTTTTTTGTTTTAAAAAAGTTAATGCTTCATTTGTTGCAATTCGGTATATCCAGGTATATAATTCAGATTCATGCCTGAAATTTTTTAAATTCTTGAAGATTTTAATAAATGTATTTTGTGTAATATCATCGGCATCATTATGATTTAGTAGTATTTTTCGGATATGCCAATAAATTTTTTCCTGATATTTTTTAACTAAAAGAGTGAATGCTGAGTTTTCATTTTCTTTAAACAAGCTAATTATTTCATTATCAGAATATTGCGACATATTTTTAAATCTCCCAAACTATCAATTGCAAGTTAGACATTAAATTTATAAAAAGGTTTAATAGAATGAATAATGAATAATGAATAATGAATAATTTCAATAACAATAAATGACTACTAATGACTTACTATTTTAATTTATATCAATAATTGATAATCGAATAATAAAACTATTTCCATTGACTCACCATTTAGCATTCACCTCTCATTATTCACGTTTCACAATATTAGAATTTTACTGGTACAGAACTTCCTGATTTTACATTAAAAATCCGGGTTATAGAAAAATAAGAATTACTTGCATTTTTAGGTCTGAAAACGGCTTTATAGCTTCCTGGAAGAAGTAAAATTGTTTCTCTATCCTGTTTTTCATTAATATTGCACACCCATTCCTGCTCATTATCAATTAATTTATAAACACTTCCATAACCTGGGGCGCTAAAAAGTAATGTTACTATACCTGGGCGTGGAATCTCAACTGTTGTAGTTTTACTTTGATGAATTCCTATGTTTTTTAATTTAATGATAGGAAGTGTTGGAATTTCAATATCATAATTTCCAATTATCAATTTCTCTAAATCATTAACATTCATATAAGTAAGCGTTCCCTTTTTACCTGCTTCTCTAATCGCTATTTTTAAATCGAGGTATTTTATTTCTTTCGTTGTGAACTTAAGAAATCCCTGTGGAGTTTTGGCATAGAATTTTAAATGTTTACCCGGAGTAAGTTTCATACTATCAATATAAGCAGGTGGGATAGTGTTTATTTTTACACGGTAAGTTATCAAAGGATCAAGTACTAAGGTGTCGGGATTACCCATGTTATTGATGGTATGGATAAGGTTGTATTTTATTTTTTCTGAGATTTTATCGTAAAAAATCATATTTACGTCAGTTTCAGTAGGATTGCCAAGCGAATCAAGTAAATTAATTTGAGCAGTGGTTTCATTTAGAGCTTTAGTAATAACAATATTTAATACTTCTTTAAATTCTTTTTCATTGGTAGCATTATAAAAATTCCCAACACATTTGAACGATTCTTTTAAACCAGGGTCAAAACCTATTCCAATAATAAATGGTTTTAGCAAAATTCCTTGTTTTTGCAATTTTTTTGATACTTCACATGGATCTCCATCGCAAGCTTCAATACCATCTGTTATTAATATTATAATATTTCGACAATCATTACAAGCCGTAAAATCAAATCTTGATTGTTCCAAAGAATAAGCGATCGGTGTTGTGCCTTTCGGATTGATATACTTTAATACGTGTTTAATAGATTCTGCATTATTTTTCCTGAAAGGGACTTCAAGTTTAGTATCATTACAATCTTGCGGAGGTACATAACTTTGGTGTCCATATACCCGCATGGCAAGTTCAACATTCGAAAGTTGATTTAAACTATCAATCATTTCATAAAGGAGATTACGGGCTATATTTATTTTTTTATCACTTTCCCAGTTCCCTAGCATACTTTGCGAGCCATCAAAAACAAATAAAATACGGGTAGTAGGAGGTTCATATTTTTTGGCAGGCAATTTAAATGGAATTAAAAAGATTAGGTTTAATATTATTATTAAATGAAATTTTATCTTCATAAAGATTATATTAGCTTTCAAAACTAAATATTACTTTAATTTATTCAAAGTAATGTTTATTATTTATGAAGCATTTATATAGTTTTCAAATATTATTTTTTTCTCAATAATTATTTAAATTCATTAATAATATGCATTCATTTAAAATACTTGTTATAATAATACTGTATGTTTTATTTAAAAATTCTCTCAATGCTGAAGGAAAGGAAAAAAATATTAATTTTCTTCCTGAAGGGATGTTGTTTTCCCCATTAATATTTGATCCAACAGAGAGTCAATATTATGGTGGATTATTTGCGTTGAAAGATACAGGTAGTTGGAATAACGAAGTGTATATACCTATTTCATTAGTTTTAAAAAAGCCTATCTTTCGGTTCGAAAATGATAACTATGAATGGGAAATTGGACTTGAAGGAGCAGGTTTTACCCAGTTTGATATTTTAAAAATAGATAGAAAAACTGCCTTAGGTAAGATGCTAAATACTGATTACAGAGGAGGTATATTTATTAATTTTGCTCAAAATATATATGCTTACAGATTTAGGTATTTTCATAGTTCATCGCATTTAGCTGATGATTATATTTTAAAAGTGGAGGTATCGCCGAGAACTCCTTCAGAGCTTGATTATGAACAGGCCGATTTTACATTTTCAATTCAAAAAAAGGAAATAAGGCTATATGCAGGTACTGGTATGGTTGTGAGTCCGAATACAGTTCGAAAAAGATTTTCTTCTCAACTTGGAGGTTATTATATAAAACAATTTTCTAATAATAATTTCGCCTATTTGGGTGGAATAGATATTAAGCTATTTCAGCAAAACGATTATCGCCCAAATTTAAAATGTGGTGCTGGGATTGAAATAGGAAGTTTGAGCAAAATGCCTTTACGTTTTATAATTGAGTATTATAATGGACATCTGCCTTATAGTACCCTGGAATATAAACTTGTACAATGGTTTGGATTAAGTTTGAGCTTTGGAACTCAGTAATTATTT
>CAZBZX010000367.1:0-4663 GCA_964496465.1 uncultured Bacteroidales bacterium | reverse complement strand
CGGTAAAGGGGCAACGCTTATTCCAACAGCTAAATTATTAGACAATACAGGAGAAATTATTGGTATAGATATTTCTCCAAAAATGATTGAATCACTTTCAAAAGAGATTGAACATCAAAATCTTTTAAATGCAAAAGCCTGTGTAATGGATGCTGAAAATATTCAGTATGCTGATAATTATTTTGATGTTGTAATTTGCAGTTTTGGACTGTTTTTCTTTCCTGATTTCCAAAAAGCCATTAAAGAAATAAAACGGGTATTAAAGGATAATGGGATTTTTGTTTTTTCTACCTGGAACAACGAATACCGGATGAGCTGGTTAATGGAGGAGATGAGTAAATTTATTCCTGATATTAAATCAGTTCGAAAATTTAATATTAACTCATCTGAATTAGTCATAGACGATTTATATACCTTGCCCGGAATTAAAAAATTATTAAAATTTACAAAATTAAATCTCGAAGCTATATTTACCAATACACTGGAAGTTACTAGCAATAGTGAAGATGAATGGTTAGAAAAATGGCGGCACACAGGTATTCGTTTATATTTTGAGAAACTTTCAAAAAAAGAATATGAAGATCTTGAAAAAATAATAAGAATAAAGCTTCAGGATTATAGAAAAAATGGAAAATTAACTTATCACATGTCAGCATTTTTTGTATTTGCCTCTAAAAAACCGGATTTTAACATCCGTTTCATTTCCTCCAAATTATAGTTCTTGCATTTACCTCCTATTTAATTTATCTTTATAAGAAACAACATCGCTATGAAAAAAATTATACCCATTAGTTTACTATTCATATTTCTTGCTGGTTTCAGTCAGAATAAAATTTCTACTTTCTGCGGATACGATCCAACAAATCAGGTAATCTATAATGATAGCATTTCAAGAGAATTACAAAAATTCGTTAAATATTTCAATTCAATGGCTAATTTAAAAAGTTCAACTATTGATTCCATTCCCATTAAATTACATATTATTTTAAAATCTGACGGCACAGGTCAGCCCGTTTCTTTAGATTCAATCATTGGGGATTTTACAATTGCAAATACTTATTTTCAGAATGCGAATATTGCATTCTATATCTGTCCTGATATAAATTATATTCAGGAGGATTCTTTATACGTATTTGAAAATGGCTTAGATAATGATTCAATGCTTTATAAATATTATCAATCCAATGCAATAAATGTTTTTTATACTCAAAGCCTTTTCTCTCACGAAAATTATGTAGGTGGTATTGGTTATGGGTTAGGTGGTACATACAATTATGCAATGATGTCGTATAGTGCTGTCGGAAATGGTATAACGTTAACACACGAGCTTGGTCATGTATTTCATCTACAGCATACACATGGTAAGTATAATTTTAGTACGGTGGATTGTGAAGGTGACCGTTGGGATGATGAACTCTACATTTCTGATGAAATATGGTGTATGGGGGCTGTAGTTTATGATCATAACGATTCACTGGATTTAAATAATGACGGAATAGCAGATTGCTGGCAAACAGGCGATGATATTTGCGATACTCCTGCAGAACCCAATTTAGTGACAGATAGTTTAACTCAAGGCTGTACTTATATAGGAACAGTTACCGACCCAAACGGAGACTTTTATTCACCTGAAATTGGAAATATTATGTCATATGGCCCATGTTTATCATTTTTAACAACCGATCAATATGCAAAAATCAGGTTTGCATTGGAAAATTATGGAATGCAACTGTTATGCGAAGGTTGTAATACATTTAATACCAGGACCGTTACTAATACAGATGACAAAGGTGTTGGATCTTTACGATGGGCTTTGGAATGCGCAAATCGTCAGGATCACCCGGTAACCATTAATTTTAATATTCCAGGAAATACGGAGCATAGAATTATTGTCGAAAAATATTTGCCTGTAATTACCAATGAAATAATTATAAATGGGAATTCCCAACTTGAAGGCAAAATTATTATTGATGGGAAGAATTTAAGTAATTACTATTGGGGACTTTATATTACCAGTAATAATGTTGAAATTAACGGAATAAGTATTAAAAACTTTCCAGGTGCAGGAATTCATATTTATTATAATTATTCAGATATTATTTTTCAGCACTTAAAAATTGATTCTACAGGAACTGAAGGATTAAACATTCAAAACTCAAAGAATATTGAAATTTCAAATTGTGAAATTATAAATTCAGGAAACATTGCCTTGTATCTCAATAATTGTAAAAATGTAATATTAAAAGAAAACACAATAGCTCACAATAATAGCAATGGTATTCATATAAATCATTGCGACAGCATTTTCATAGGAGATAATTTTACAGGAGGTAATATAATATTTGATAATATCTATCATGGCATTAGCATAAATGATTCTTCTACAAATATTGAAATTTCTGGTAATACAATCGGGACAGATGAGAATAATACAGACAATTTAGGAAATAAATATTATGGCATCAGAATAAACGAATCACATATGATCAACATACAAAACAACCTGGTCACAAAAAATAAATCAACCGGAATATCAATAAATGATAATAGTTCATTCATAAATATGCAGGCAAATAATATATTTTCAAATCAGGGAAACGGTATTTATGTTGATAGCAGCTCTTCTATACAAATTGGGACAATGCATAGTCCTAATTATATTGCTGTTAATTTATATACAGGAATCTATCTAAATAATTTCTCTTCGGATATTTCAATTAAAAATAACTATATCGGTACTAATTCGCTTCTTGATACTACTATTGGTAATCATTATCATGGGATTTCCATTTCCAATAGTAGTAATGTTTATATTGGAGATAGCTCTTCCGGAAATTTAATTACTTCAAGCGGTTACCAGGGAATTTATATTTACAATGGCTCAAAGAATATTGAAATAGCAAGGAACGATATTATTAAAAATGGTCAAAATGGAATATTTATAGATAGCAGTAAATCAATAACAATTGGTGGAAAAGACAGTTTAACGAATTATATTTCAAGTAATACCTATAGTGGTATTTATATAAAGAATAAATCGGAAAATATTTCAATTTTTAATAATATAATAGGCACTAACAAAGAGGGCGCTATTGATGAAGGCAATAAAGAATTTGGTATAATTCTCAATAATTCAAGCAATATCACAATTGGGGATTCAAGTTTGGGTAATTTAATATCGGGTAATGATATTGATGGAATAAGGATCAAAAATCTTTCTGAAAATATTAATATTATAGCAAACAGAATAGGAACTGATATTACAGGAAAGGTTGATATTGCTAATACTTATGCAGGTATAAGAGTAAATTATTCAAAAAATATAATTATTGGAGGAGATTCGGAAGAAAAAGAAAATATTATAGGATTTAATCCAACTTCCATAGCAATTGAAGACACATCTGAAAATTATACCATAAAACGAAATAGTATGTTTTGCTCTGAATGGGGAATCTATTTAAATGATAATATGCCTGCTGTATTAGAAACACCAATAATAGATTCAGTTATTGATGCTTATACTATTTCAGGGGTAGCACCGGCTAATACGAAAGTATGGCTCTATAAAAGCAAGGCAGATTGTGAATCTTGTGAAGGTGATAAATTTTTAGGAAGCTTGATATCAGATGGAAACTGGATATTAACCATAACTGAAAAATTAGAAAACGGCTATAAATTAACGGCCTTATCAACTGATTCGATTTCGACCTCTAAATTTTCTGAATGTTATAATGTATCAGGTTTACAAGATATGGATACAACTATTATGATTTCCGGAAATTATATTCCTCTTGCTTCAGAAGATAATGAATGGAGTGTATTATCAGGAGGGTATTCTATTTATTCTAAAGTCTGCTGTGTCGAAACAAATAATTATAAAATAAATGGTGAAACAATAATTGACTTAAAAAATTATAAAAATTTGTATGTAAGTCAGGATGAATTAAAAGAAAATTGGGAATTGTTAGGTTATTTTAGGGAAGACACCATATTAAAAAAAGTTTGGCTTCGTGATCTTTATGATATGGAAGGTTTAGTATATGATTTTAATGTGGAAGTTGGCGATACAATCACCCTGTTTAATCCATTCTATATTGATTCAAATACTTACCAGGTAACTAAAATAGACTCTATAATGATTCAGTCTGAAAAACGAAAAACGTATTCTTTAACAATTGAAAACTGGACAGAAGAATGGATAGAAGGTATTGGAAGTAGATTCGGATTAATTAATAGTAATATGTATTTGTTAACAGGAGGATTCAGAGAATTATTATGTTTTTCAGATACAGGTATAAATTATATTAACCCAAAATTCCAAACTTGTTTTAAAACAAAATTTTCTCCAACAATTACAACTAAAAGTTTAGATACAGGGATAGTTAATAATGAATACAGTTTCCAGATTACAACTACTGAAATATTCGATTATGACATAGTTACATTTAGTTTAAACAAAAATAGTTTACCTGATGGATTGCAGATAAATACTGAAACCGGTTTAATTTCTGGTATTCCTATCGAAACAGGTACATTTCATCTATTTATTCGATTAATAAATAATGGTTTCATTACTGATTATTTTGAAACTGATTTAATTATAGATTCAGAAAATCCAATAAATAATATTGCGTATGAAATCAGTTCAAAAATAAAAATTTTT
>CAZBZX010000366.1:0-4674 GCA_964496465.1 uncultured Bacteroidales bacterium | reverse complement strand
AAAAATGATTTATAATGAAACAATTACTAAATATAATGATTTCAATTTTAATTAAGAAAAATTTAATGGCATATAATAATTTTTCTGAAGATAATTTATGTCAGCAGGCATACGATTTAATTCTGGCACATAAAAATGATTCAAATTTTATTATTCTTGATTTAAGGCCTGAAAATATGTATAATGAAATGCATATTGAGAATGCTATTTTTCATGAAGTTTATGAGGATGATTTTAATTCATGGATAAATGAATTCGATAGAAATAAAACATTTCTATTATATTGTAATATGGGCGTGCGGAGTGCTGATGCTTTATTAATTATGAAGGATATGGGTTTTTTAAATATTTACCATCAATTTGAAGGAATTAGAAAATGGCAAGAAAAAGGTTTTCCGGTAATTAAAAATCAATAATTTTATATTATTTTTCCAACTCAGATGTAATTTTTTTTAAAAATAAAGAGGAATTATCTGGTTTTTCTACTTTTAAAATAAAATCAAATGCATTTAAATTCAAGCATAAATTAAAATCGGAAGATGGAGCATGTATTTGATTTTCTGGATTTAAAAATCGTTTTCCACTACCTAATTTTAAGATATTATACATTTCATTAAAATTAACTAATTTGTTCTCTAATTTATTTTTAATGTATTGAGCACAAAAAATATCTTCATCAGTTTTATTTTTACCTGAATGTCCCATGGCAACTAATGAGATATATTTAGGCTTCTTTTTTTTAATATATTTTATAATAGCTTCAGCATTTACAAAACTTCCGGTAATAATCTCATCAGCATTAGTCGCATTTGCAATACCTTGAGTTCCAGCTCCTGTAGTTTGAATAATAGATTTTCCTGTAAAATTGACATCTTTAACGTGAGTTGGTGAATTTCCATAATCGAATCCAGGTTGAATTTGTTCATTTCTTTCTCCAATCAATAAATAATCCGGGTATTTTTTTTTCATTTCGTAGGCAAATTTTAAATCTCCAACCGGAATTATTTTTTCAGCTCCATTATTCATTATATAACACGCTACACTAAATGCCCTGAAAACATCAATTACAACTGTAAGGCCAATTGCCTTTTTTGCTCCTTTAATATATTCAAGAATTTCAATTTTCATTTTTTTTTATTTCATTAAAACTGTTAAATTGCAAAAAGCTTTTTTAATTTTAGATATAATATTGTTCAAAACAAATAATTAATACAGTAAATATGAAATCATTAAAAAGTATTATACAAACATCTATAAAATTTATTAAAAATGAAATTTGGAGAACATCGCTGGATGAATTCTCAAAAACAAGATCGATGTTAATTAGAATTTTACGGATATTAGTTTTATCGTTTAGGGGATTTATTGAAGATAAAGTACAGTTAAGAGCTTCTGCGTTAACTTATTTTTCAATGCTTTCAATAGTACCCGTGGTGGCAATGGTTTTTGGAATTGCTAAAGGTTTCGGATTGGAAAAGGCGCTGGAAAGACAACTAACTGAAAGTCTGTCGGGACAGGAAGAAGTACTTAATTGGGTTATTCAGTTTGCAAATAATATGCTGATAAATGCTAAAGGAGGTTGGATTGCAGGATTTGGTTTAGTGGTTTTATTTTGGGCTGTAATTAAAGTATTAGGAAATATTGAAGAATCGTTTAATGGAATATGGCAAATTCAGAAGGGTAGGGGATTAGCCCGTAAATTCACCGATTATTTATCATTTTTATTAATTGCCCCAATATTAATGATATTATCAAGTAGTGCTTCAGTTTATATTTCTACTCAGGTTAGCCATTTAACTGAAAGTTCGTCATTAATCAATTTAATTGGTCCTTTTCTTTTCGGATTAGTTAAATTAATTCCTTACGTTATTGTTTGGCTATTATTCACTTTTCTTTATGTAATGATGCCAAACACTAAAGTAAAGTTTACATCAGCTGTTATAGCTGGTATAGTTGCAGGTACGATATTTCAGGTACTTCAATGGTTTTATATATTTTTCCAGGTTGGAGTTTCAAAATATAATGCAATTTATGGTGGGTTTGCCGCTTTACCTTTATTTTTAATTTGGATGAATTTAAGTTGGATCATTGTACTTTTTGGAGCTGAAATTTCATTTTCAATTCAAAATGTTAAAAAATATGAATTTGAATCTGAATCAAAAAATATTAGTATTGTACATAGAAGGTTAGTGAGCTTATTGATCTCAAATGTTATAATAAAGAATTTTGAAGTAGGAAACAAACCATTGTCTGCACCTCAAATATCTACTACTCTTAAAATACCAATCCGTATAATAAGAGAAATATTATATTTACTTGTAGAAAGTGAAGTGATAACTGAAATTCTTTCAGAAAAAACTAAAGAAAGATCTTATCAACCTGCAATTGATATAAATAAAATTACAATTGATTTTGTTATAAACAGGATTGAAAACTACGGTACTTCTCAAATAAATGTTGATCAATCAGATGTATATGATTTAGTCTCAAATAAATTAATGAGCTTTAATCAGTTAATAGCAAAATCGGCTGATAATGTTTTACTAAAAGATATTTAAAGGATAGTAATTTTCTTTTGTATTTTAATGTTGTTGTTTTGTAAATAAAGTAAATAAATCCCTGGTGTATAATTTTGTATGTTAATTAAATACTTGGGATTTATGCTGTTATTGATTAATTCTTTTTTGTATACTTCTTTTCCAACCAAATCTTTAATACTAATTGTTAAAATTCCATTTATTCCACCCTCAAAGTCTATTAGAAATTGTCCATTTGAAGGATTAGGATAAACTGAAACATTACTAAATAAAATATTTTCAATAGTTTCTTGTATTGTCGGAACAGGATTTACTGTTCCTGAAATTGAAATTTCAAATTCCTGGAATGTAGGTTGAGCAATTGAACCATCAGATACGCTAAGTTTAATAGTGAAGGTTTCTAATTCTGCTTCGTCATATTTGCCAAATAAATTGGCAGTTCCGTCTCCATTATCTGAAAAATTTAGCCAATTTGGAAGATTGTCAGCATTAATAATAATTTTATCTCCCTCAAAATCAACAGCTGAAATTTTATACAAATAGGTAATTCCATTCACTGCATTTATTATCGGATCAGATGTAAACTTAGGAGAATTATTTAGCTGTAGATTAGCATATGAGGGTGATGGATAAAAACTATAATACCAATTATTTGAACCATCAGGTACTCTTTGGTATGTCAAGTTTTTATCAAGTTTATCATACTCAACCCTGTCTAATAAAGTTTTATTTCTATCATATATAGATATTATTTCACCTTTTCTGTTTAATTTAAATCCTAGGTGCAATGGCCCTTCAGTTGAATCTCCATCAGCCCAAAATATAAGATGACCTTTTGGAGGAATTAATAGTTCAGGAGAATTTTCCTCCAATTGGAATAAATTATTTAATCCTAATGTATCAGATAAATAATATCCACTCAAATCGATATAATATTCATTTGGATTATAAAGTTCAATTAAATCAGCATATTCGCCATTTTCATCTGCAAAATATTTCGAATTTGAAGTTAGTATCTCATTTATTAAAACATTTCCGGTTTTAATAGAAAGAGAATTATCTTCACCTGGTGTGCCATAATTTGTATAACTTTTTTGCCAATTCGTCCCAATATTATTATTCAAGTAATTGTTTAACTCAATAGAGTTTATTTCAGTATTTTCAATAACTGGCCATGGTAATGCAGCTAGGTATGAGACAGAATCAATAACGAAATTATTTGAATCCTTTAGAATAATGAACCCATTGTTTCCTAAATTAAAATTTGTAGGAAGTTTAAAAAACAAAGCATTATTATTATTTATCTTATTTGTATCAATAGCAAATACAATATAACCTTTTGGATTAACTACTGAATTAGTTGGAATATTATATGAAATATTACTTGTGATTATATAATTACTAATATTAATATAATCATTTGTAAGATTTTTAATTTCAATAAAATTATAGGTTGAGTCAGTTGAATAGTTAATCTCATTTATTATGAGTCTTTTACCTAAAGTAAATTTAGCTATTAAATTTACATTTTCTTGTGATGATGGAATGTATTCAGGATTTAAAGAAACAAATTGGGTATCTTCTGATGTGGATATTTTCATCTCAAGATCGAAACTAACATCACTGCTAGTCCCTGAGGTTTGATGGACTTCAACTGCAATAATATTTGTATCATTTTTTAGAAAACTTGTTGAGATATTATATTCGAAATAGTTAACTTCATCATCAGCATTGTTCGTAACTGTGTAATAATCTATTGCACCATCAGGCATATTTGTGCGAAATACTTCATATCCATTTATATAAACTACAGCACCATCATCTCTTAAAATATTAATAATTAAATCTTTAATGATGCTAGTGTCTTCAATAATTATCTTTCTTCTAAAATAATAGCTTATATATTTATTATTTATATCTGAACCGTAATCAATAGTTGTACTTTCGTTTCCATCTCCATACCCAAATTCTCCATTTCCTTTTTGCCAGTTCGAATCATCAAAACCTAAAGTTTTCCAGTTTCCTGATGGTTCATTACCATTATCATAATATTGCCATTGGCTTTGTTTTTCAATTACAGAAATGTTTTGACCAGACGAAGAATACCATCCTTCAAATTTATATCCAGGTTTTTCTA
>CAZBZX010000365.1:0-4684 GCA_964496465.1 uncultured Bacteroidales bacterium | reverse complement strand
ACTCCATTTTCGATCAGAATTACAATCATCCAAACCTATAAAAGCGTTGATTTCATTATTATGAATTATGGGTACAATTAATAATGATTTAGAACCATATGGTTTAAAAAATTCACGAATGTATTTTGTGAAAATGGCATTTTGGTTTTTAATACTACCTCTTAATTTTAATTTGTTTAAAATATTTAATGAAGCTTTTAATGGTATTATATCGCATTTATTGGTTATTAACAATTTGTTTTTTAACCATTCATGCTTTTTAATAAATACTTCTTTTTCTTTATTAAATTCATAAATATATGTACGGTCAACATCAATTTGTTTTCCTGTTTTTTTTAAAACTAAATATAGCCTGTTTTGAAAACTATCTACATTGTTTAGAGTAGATGCAATATCTGAAAATAGTTTTTGAAGGCTTAAAAATTTCAATAATGATTTTTCATCTTTCTTTTTGTCTGTTATATCATAAGCAATTTCAAAACGTACAATTCTATCATCAGCCCATTTAATTGCCTGGTCAAATGCCTGGTACCATTTGTTATTAAAGTTATTTAAATATTCCCATTGATAAATTTTATTAATTCGGCCATTACTATTTGTTAAGCGTTTGTTAGGACATAGTTCACAGGGTCCATTTTGGTCTGCACGTAAAACTTTCCAGCATTTTTTACCTATAATATTTCCAAAAATACTTTCTGTATACGAATTTGTAAATAACACATCATATGTTTCCATATCAGCAATATATAATACGGCTTGTATATTGTCAAAAATTGTATATGGAATACTGTATGAAATGCCTAATGCTTCCTGATAATTGCTTCTCTCTGATATATCATACATATTACCCGAAAAACCAGACAGCTTTTTATTTGTCAGATTTGGTCTTATAATAATTTCTACTCTCACTTTACCTGAATCTTTTTTTAAAACATCAAATTCGTATCTGTTTTTCGATTTATCGTAAATATTCTTCTTATTTATAAAATAGGAATAAGCATCGTCTAATAATTTTATTGAATTAGGTGACAATATTTTTTTAAAGTTTTTATTAATTAATTCTTTCGGATTATAACCGAGTAAAGAAGATATGTAACTATTAATAAATATAAAATTGAAATTTTCATCGGTCTGCCAAATTACCTCTGACATATTATTATTAAACAACTCGATGGTATTCGATAATTCGTTAATTGATTTTTTAAATATATTTACATTATTGTCATCTTTCATTTTAATGCTCAGTTTATTATATTAATTTACAAAAAGTTATTAATAAAAACTATTAAAATCATTTTTAAAACATAAATATTTCATTCATGCGAATTAAGAGTTGAAATTTTTAGATAACGTATTAAGTCTTTGTGAATCTTGGTGATTTAGTGTTTTTGTGCCATAAAAAATATTAGCCACCAACCTGCCCGCCGAACTGAATTCATTGGCAGGCGGGGTCTCCAAGATAGGTAATATCACAAAAATAATTTAACAAAATATCTGATTTTAAATAATTATATAAGTTTCTAAAAAAATATATTCACTTCTTGATTCACAATATTTACTGGATTATATATAAATTGAGAAAAGAAGAAAAATATAAACGTATCATAAAGCAAATCAACAGTTTAGTAAATAATTCTGATGATTTAATTTCAAAATGTTCTACTGTAATTGCTATTTTGCACCATAAAATTGATTATTTTTTCTGGACGGATTTTTATTTTTTAAAAGAAGGAAAGTTGCTGGTTGGACCATACCAGGGAGCATTAGCCTGTGTTGAATTGGATCATAATAAGGGAGTATGTTGGGCAAGCATTAATCAGAAAAAAGTAATTATTGTTCCTGATGTACATCAGTTTCATGGGTATATTGCCTGCGATTCAAGATCGAAATCAGAGATTGTAATTCCTCTCTATAATAAAACTAACCAAATAATAGGAGTTTTCGATGTTGATAACAAAGAAAATAATTCATTTGACGAAGTTGATGCTGAATATTTGAAAATAATATGTAATATTATTAGTAGCTAATAATTAAAATTAATTGGATGAAACCTTCATCATTAAGATTAATTATTTCAAAGGTAGTAAAGACCTGCCTTGCCGGCAGGCAGGCAAAAGGACATGAGTATATAAATTCAAGTAATAAAAGCTTTGGTGATGAAGGTTATTCGCTTATGCTCATGAGAGTGCTAAAGCTAAGTTCACCGAACACCTTTGAAAATTATTTATATTGTGAGGTAACAACCGGAACGAAGTGGAGCCTCATGAGTATTTTGATACGAATAAAAACCACAAAACTTAATGCTATTTTCATAAACAATTGTATTACAAACTTTTAATTAGAATATATATACATGAAAGAAATTAGTATAGCCTGTAATGTTTATGATTATAATAGATAAATATATATTAATATAGAATTAATATACTGTTCAATTTTAAATAATATGCTAAAAGAGATCATTCATAAATTCCCAACGTATTCCAAACCAGTAATTAATTTTTTATCCAATTTAAAATTTCATCTGATAAAGGATTGGTTCTCGGTTTAGCATAATTCACTAATTTACCATTTTCATCAATCATAAATTTCTGAAAATTCCAGCTAACTCCTGCATCTAATACCCCATTTTCCTTTTTTTGTGTTAACCAGCTGTATAACGGATGAATATCATCCCCTTTTACTGATATTTTAGCCATCATGGGAAAGGTCACACCATAGTTAAGTTGACAAAATTGTTTAATTTCTTCATTCGTACCGGGTTCCTGGCTTAAAAAGTTATTTGCCGGAAAACCAATAATAGTAAATTTTTCTCCTCCATATTGTTTATATAATTTTTCTAAATCAGCATATTGAGGAGTATTTCCACATTTTGAAGCAGTATTTACAACTAATACTTTTTTCCCTTTTAGAGAAGATAATGGAAATTCATTTCCATTTATATCTTTTACAGTAAAATCATAAAACGATTTGTTTGTTTGTGCAAAATTCATTAATGAAAAGCTAATTAATGATAAGATAATGATTATTTTTTTCATTTTTATTTCATTTATTTTCTTTATTTAACAAGAATTCCTTAAAATTGTTTAAGTTTTATTAACAAAAATAGACATTACAACACTGATAACAGCGTATTTACCTATAAAAATGGTTATTTCATAAATGAATTTGCGTTTCGCTTTTCTTGTATGTAATTATTTTTTATTTTTATCAAAACATTTTATAGCGAATGATTTCAGAAAATTACAAAGATAAATTAACATTTGCTTACGAGATTTTCAAGTTGTTACAAGATGATGAGCTAAGTTATTTTTATCGTGGTACGTTTAGTCAGTTAATCACTGAAAATCTTATATCCCTTACTCAAACAAATTTGGAGCAATCAAATGAACCTACCAAAATTAAGAAAAAGGTTTATTTTATTATGGTTGAGAGTCTCCAAAATATTATTAAACATCAGGATGATAGTGAAGATAAAGAGCTTACAGAATCTGGAATCTTTCTTATTCAGAAAAGAGGGGATAAATATTTTATTACTTCCGGGAATTTAATTGAAATTCCTAATATTGATCCATTAAAACAAAAACTTGAAAAAATAAATAGCCTCGATCCAGATGATTTAAAGACATATTATCTTGAGATGTTAAGAAATGGTACCATTTCAGAAAAAGGTGGTGCAGGACTTGGATTAATTGAAATAGCGAAAAAATCGGGTAATAAATTAGCATTTGATTTTCGGGATGTTGACAATTCACATTCCTATTTTTATCTTCAAACTTCGATTAATAGCGGTTTGATTGAGAATGAAGAGGGAAATTTAAACATTTCAACAAATGGGTTTACTGTTCATGGAATCAAGAGTCTTCATAATATTTTAAATTCCGAAAAAGTTGAATTAATTTTTAGAGGAGTTATAAATCAGGATACATTAATTAGCTTGCTTTCTGTTATTAAAGCCCAATTAACAGAAAATATTGTTAAGCGCCGAACAATTAGCCTTATTATTGAATTGCTTCAAAATATTGTACGACATGGCTATAGCGCATTTGAAAATTCTGAAGACAATTCAGGTATTTTTATTATTAGCAAACGTGAAGAAGGCTACCATTTATATACTGGAAATTATATTGAAAATTCGAAGAAGGAAGTTTTACAAACCCGTATTGATGTTGTGAATAATTTAAAGAGAGAGGAGTTAGATGAAATTTATAATAAAGGTTTATATGCCCAGGATGATAAATTTAAATCTAATGCCGGATTGGGTTTGGTGAAACTTAGGAAAAAAAGCAAAGAGACTTTCAAATATAGTTTTCATGAAGTAAACGAAAACTTCTCTTTTTTTACCTTCGAGGTAGTTGTATAATCTCCAATGATTCATAAAATAATTCAGGTTTTTGGTATTGTTCAAGGTGTTGGATATAGGTATTCAGCAAAACAAAAAGCCCAATCGCTGGGTATTAAAGGTTATGTTAAAAATATGTACGATGGCTCTGTTTTTATTGAAGCAGAAGGAACAATAGAGAGTTTAAACGAATTTATCTATTGGTGTAATCATGGATGTTCACATTCACGGGTTTCTGAGATTGAAGTTAAGGAGGGTGATGTAAAGAATTATAAATTCTTTGACATTAAATATTAGAGTTTTAGTTGCCAGAAAATAGTTTTTTAAATTCACTCTAACTCA
>CAZBZX010000364.1:3744-4710 GCA_964496465.1 uncultured Bacteroidales bacterium | reverse complement strand
TACGGGAGGAAAGCCGATCCGGCTGCAGAGAACCCGCACTTGTATTTAACCGGCAATCACAAAAGTATTTTTAACAGAAAAGCAAGCCGGGTTTATGACACTATTATTCTGGTAGAATCTATTCTGGATTGCCTTTCCCTCATAACAATCGGCTTTGAAAACGTACAGCCCCTTTTCGGAGTAGGAACCCTCACGGACGAACACATCAGCCTATTGAAAAATGACAGGGTCAAGACAATTGTCTTAGGGTTTGATAATGACGTTGCCGGAAAAAAGGGAACCGCGAAACACAAAAAGAGACTATTGGAAGAGGAATTTAGCGTAAAAGTAATTACACCACCTTCCGGAAAAGATTGGAATGATTATTTAACCACCGGTGGCGACGCTGCGACTGTAAAAAATCTCATCGCCGCTGCCCCTGCAGAAACACCGGAAGAAAACCCAGCGGCCTTGCAGGTAAAGAAAAAAGGGTCAAAATACATCTTCACTATCGAAAACATCACCTACCGGATACTCGGAGCAAAAAAAATGTTCGCAACCAACCTGAGGGTAAACATTAAAGCGGAATACAAAGGGATGCGGTTCCCTGACAATGTAGACCTCTGCACTGCCAGGTCACGGAGTACCTACAGCCAAACCTTAGCCAGAATATTTGAACTTGAAGTGAAGCGGATCGAGAATGATCTGTTACGAATCATTGACTACTTTGATGACCAACGGGAAAAGGAAAGCAATATTGATGAAGAGGCTGCCTGTGATATGAAGCTGACAGAGGAGGAGCTGGAACAGGGGCTTGCTTTTTTAACCGACCCCCGGATGTTTGACCAGGTGACTGCGGACATGACCGCCTTGGGGTATGTGAATGAAGAAAACAACAAACTGGTAGTCTACATCGCTGCCATGAGCAGGTTCATGAAAAAGCCGCTGAATGTGTACATCCAGTCCGGTTCCAGCGGGGGCAAGTCG
>CAZBZX010000364.1:0-3734 GCA_964496465.1 uncultured Bacteroidales bacterium | reverse complement strand
TGGAAGGCGACCACCATATCCGCCCAGGCATTTAATTATGTGGAACAAGAGCGGTTTTTAGACAAAGTTTTTTTTATGGGTGAAAGTATCCATGATGAGGCGATAGAGGGACTTGTCCGGCAGATGCAATCCGAAGGCGAGATATCCCGGCTTGTGACAGTGAAAGACGAAAAGACCGGTGAGATGCGTGCCCAGCTTATCAGCAAACAGGTTCGTATGAGTTTCATGGTGACATCCACGGCTTTGCACCTGAACCCGGAAAACGCATCGAGGTGTTTAATCCTCACCGCAGACGAATCGAAAACACAAACCCACAAGGTCCAGGAGCGGTTGGGAATAAATCACGATTTTGCCGGGGTCATGAACTCTCATGAATCTGACAAGATCATACGAAAACACTATGCGGCCCAGGCGCAGTTAAAACAAGTGTATGTGTACAATCCCTATTGCAAGTACATCCGTTTTCCATCGGCGCGGCCGTCCATGAGGCGTGCATACGAACAATACCTTACCATGATCGATACCATCTGCTATCTCCGCCAGATGCAAAAACCTGATGAGATTCGTAGCAATCCGGCGACCGGGGAAGAAATCACCTGCAAAGCATGCGACCTTGACGATTACCGGCTTGCCTATGATCTGTTCACTGGAGGATTACTACAAAACAGCGGGTTTGATATTCCCACGGGCACCCGGAAACTCCACGAAGCGATCCGGGAGATGGTGCGGGCCCAGGCGGAGAAACAGAACCTGAAAGTGAATGAAGTAAGCTTTATCCAGAAACAGATCCGAGAATACACTCAACTTGGCGGTGAGTTTATCAAAAAGCACATCCGCATCCTGACAGCCTACGAATACCTTGAAATCTCAGGCGGCCGCAGACACGGGACCCGGTACGCTTACCGGTTGCGGGAAGATCGGCCAATTGAGGAGATGGACCTGAGTATGATTACCACCCCGGATGATCTTAGAAAGCTCAGAGAAGGTGATGAGTTGTTTTAAATACCCCAAAAACTGGGTACATACCCAGTTTTGAAAAATAATTCCTTATGTTAAAAGGAGTTAGAAAACGTATACCGGTAAAAAACAGACTGGGTACAACTGGGTACATACCCAGTTTTGAAAATTAACTTGTTATGTTAAAAGGAGTTAACAAACCCAAAACCACTGGGTACGGGTTTCCGGAAAGACATACAGTGAAAAAAGATAAAGGGAAAAACATGAATGATAAATACAAAGCTTTATTTAATGAATACCTCCAACACATCCGGCTTGCGGGCCACACAGTCCAGGGAATCATTGGGTTACGTAATCGGGTGCCTAAGTTTTTTACCTTCCTGGTTGCACAGGGCCTTGAAATACACGAGGTCGGTATCCGTGAAGCCCAGGAGTACCAGGGGTGGCTAATTACAACGGGTAGAAAAGACGGGGGAAAATACAGTCCTAAAACAGTCAACGCCTACATTATCTCTGCATCTAACTTTTACGAGTTTGTAAAGCGTAAAGGTATGATACCTTCCAACCCCTTTAAAGAGATTAAACGGATGAGAATAGACAGGAAGCTGCCCGGGAATCTGTTAAAAGAAGACCAGATGAATGAGTTTTTAGCCACACTCGCACAGTATGACAATGAGACCTCCCTTAAAACAAAGATCACACGATACAAAGTCCATGTTGCCGCGGAACTGATGTATGCAACAGGACTGCGGATAAGTGAAGTCGCGAATCTGCGGAATGAGGATATCAATTTTAACCGGGGTACAATTGTCGTACGACAGGGAAAAGGAGGGAAAACCAGGACCGCATGGATGAACGACTACACAAAAGAAGTGCTTAAATTGTATGTAGAACAGATGAGGGAGCTGGTGTTTAACAAATGGAATGAGAGAAACAACACCCTGTTTGGCGTGAGATGGCAGTCTTTTGAAAAAATCGTAAACAGGGTGTTAAAAGCAGCGGCACAGAAACTTGGGTTTTCACCATTCACTGCCCACGGGTTCCGGCATGCGGTGGGATACCACTTGCTGCGTGCCGGGTGTAATATCAGGTATATCCAGGAAATCCTGGGTCACAAGCTTTTACGGAATACGGAAATCTACACACAGGTGGACAAAGAAGATTTGCGAAAAGTCCTGGACACCTGTCATCCGCGAAAATTCAGGAGCAGATACGATGAAAAAATTGACAGCAGCCAAAGCGCGTAACATATTATCACACTATCTTATCTCCCTGGGATACAAAGAGAAGACCATAAAAAATCACAGCCGGAAGATAGACCGGTTCTTTGATTACCTTACAGAGACCGAAGGCATACAGGATATCCGGGATGTGAATGAAAGCGTGTTAAAAAGGTTTTTAACCTGGTTAAATGAGACGGTAAGTGAAAGAACTCGTAAGGTGCTGGCAGCAAGCTCAAAACGGGAAATCTATTCTATCATCAAACTATTATTCCGCGGGCTTTATGTGGGGGAGTTTATCCTGGTAAATCCCATGCAGAATATCGTGTACAAACTAAAGGAAGCACCGGCACAACGGGAAATACTCACCGAGGATGAAATGAACACCTTCCTGGATGGTATTGATGAGGAAAAACCCTTCGGATCAAGAGACAGGGCCATGTTTGAATTGATGTATTCTTCCGGGCTTCGCGCCGGAGATATTACAAACCTGAATGCGGATGACGTGGACTTTGACGCGAGAATGGTGTTATTAAAGGAAGGAAAGTTCAGCAAAGACCGGGTGGTCCCCATATCACGGGTTGCGGTAGTCTTTTTAAAGCGGTACCTGGCAGTAAGAAGAAGAAAAACGAATATCTTATTCACCGGTCCCCGTGGAGTGAGGACAAGTGTGAGCGCCATTAATTCAAGATGTAAAAAATGGATGAAAGAAAGCGGCGTTTACCGGAAGGGCTTCTGCACCCATTCCATCCGTCATTCCACGGCAGTTCATTTGCTTTCACATGGCGCGGATATCCGGTATGTCCAGGAGCTGTTGGGTCACGAGTCCATCGAGACAACAGTGACCTATACCCACGACCTGGATGAGAATATCAGGAGGGTGTACAAAAGCTTTCATCCCAGGGAAAATATTTACTTCCAGGAGGTAGATGAGATTTATCTGCAAAGATTACAACAGTTTAAAGAGAAGTTAAGCAAACAGAAATCTGTTTCAAGGAAAAAGAGAAAGATAAAAAAGAGGTTTTATGAGAAAAACCGGGATACAATACTTAAAAAAATGAAGCAGGAATACCAGAAGCAACAGCAGAAAAAGAAGGATTTGACAAAGAAGTAATTTTCAGGGTAGTATTATTGCCAAGAGATTGATCTTTTACATAGGAGCCTTGAATGGAGCGTCGCTTTATCAAGGTTTTACCGAGAGAGCGGAATTTGTTGTGATTTTTTGGAGGTTCCGGGCTATTTGGTTTGAGAGTTTTGTATAGGATGAATTTGTGTAGTTTTTGTGTTGCGGGAAAAGCGCTAATTTGTTGTGGGGGTGTGAGATAGGAGACTGGGATTAGTATATTTCAATGCGCGGTTTTACGACCCGGCTATCGGGCGTTTCACGTCCTTGGATCCGGCGAAGGATGGGGTGAATTGGTATGTTTATTGTGAGAATAATCCGCTTAAGTATGTGGATCTGGATGGATTGGAAATTCACTTAGCTGCTAGTAAAGCATTTGGTATTGATGGTTTAAATCATGTCTATGTCTATTCAACTGAAACTGGACAGGGAAG
>CAZBZX010000363.1:0-4773 GCA_964496465.1 uncultured Bacteroidales bacterium | reverse complement strand
GGGATTGTAAAAGATAATTTGATTTGGGGCGATAACTATAATGGGGCCAATATTATATCGGGACGCACACCTTCTTTCCCCATGATTAAATTTCATATTAATCCTGCTAAATGGTTCGACTTTAATTATTTTCATGGGTGGTTAATATCTGAAGTAATTGATAGTTCACGATCGTACATTGCATCAAATGGAGATAACAGATTGGTTTACAGGAATAAATTCATGGCAGGAAATATCTTCACAATATATCTTTATAAAGGATTTAATATCTCATTGGGAAATTCGATCATTTATAGTGATAATGACATTAATCCGGCCTTTTTTATTCCTTTCATGTTCTATAAATCCATCGATCATACAGTAAATCATGCCATTGATAACCAGAATTCGCAAATGTTTGGAAATGTTAGTTTAAGGCTAATAAAACATTTACATTTTTATAGCACCTTATTTATTGATGAATTACAAATTGGTCGAATTACCAATGACACATTGCATAATTTTTATAGTTTAAAAGTTGGTTCGAAGGTTTCAAACTGGCCAATATCTAATATTTCAATCACGGGTGAATATACGCATACTAATCCAATAACATTTCGACACCGATTAGAAACGCTTCAATTTGAAAGCAATCAATATAATTTAGGACATTATTTAACAGACAATTCTCAGGAATTATATGCTGAATTATTAGTTAAGCCAATTAAAAAACTCAAAGTTTCTATTTCATGGCTATATGCAAAACACGGAAATATATATCCATATAAAGTAATCCCCGGATACAGAGTAGATGCCAATCCGGTATTAAAAGACATTACATGGGATAATAAAAGTTTTACTTTAAAAACAAGCTATGAATTTTTGAATAATAGTTATATCACAATAGAATACATTATCAGCAATATTAACGGATACGAAGTTGATGGATTTCCAGCACAGTATTATCTTGATTTATATACTCCGAAATTTTACCAGGGAAAACAAAATACGTTGACTCTAAGTTTAAATTTTGGATTTTGATTGAGTAACGCCAGCTTCCAGCCTTCAGAAATGTACCATCCGAATGATGGTGTTTCTTTTCAAACAAGCTGCTATAAATTATTAACTTAAATTAATTAACGTAAGTTCGGTATAATAAATTGATATAAATAATTGATATTCAATAGCCCCGTCCTTTAGGATAGGGAAAGAATTATTTAGGATTAAAACGATTTTTGAAAATTTTGTTATTTTTCAAATAATTTATAAAATTTTCAAAAATCTTAACATTTATTAATTAATAGAAACCCCGCCCTAAAGGGCGGGGCTAATAAAACTCAGATATTTTATATCCAACTCACGTTAATCAACTTCTCCCGCAAATTGATAACCTAATCTTAAAGCTGCATTCTTTACTTCTTCCAGATCAATATGTTCACCAGAAATTTTTACATGACTATTATAAATATCAGCTTCCACTCTTTCAATTCCTCCAATTTCCATTAACCCTTTTTCAACTGTCATTTTACAATGATTGCAAGTCATCCCATTAATAATTACTTCTTTATTAACCATAGTTTCAACATTTATTTTAATTTTTTTCATTTTTTTAAGCTTTCTCTTTTCAAAAAACGTTTTTACCAGGCTATTAATTATCAAACTTCCTAATAATAAACTAGAACCAATTTTAAGCCAGTATGGTAGTAATTCATGGTTATGAATATGTTCTCCATGTTGCCCTGGAATTAAAAACCAGTTTGCTGGTAATATTGTATTTATAATAAATCCAAACACTAAAGCGCCTACAATTATTGTAGTCATATATACTACTAAAGTTTTCCGGCCAAATGTTTTTCCAATTAAAGTTATAGTTGCTGCATTTGTTGCAGGGCCAGCCATCAATAATACCAAAGCTGCCCCGGGAGATAATCCTTTCAGCATTAGAATTGCAGCAATTGGAACTGAAGCCGTAGCACAAACATAAACCGGAATGGATGCTAATAAAATTATTAGCATACTGGCAAATTCATTTGTAAACGAACTCGTAAAAAAATCATCTGGAATTACAACTGAAATAATTGCTGCTATCAAAATCCCTACAACAAGCCATTTTGCGATATCATCCAAAAAATCAAAAAAAGCATATTTAAAAGTACGGTAAATAACATTCCCTTTTTTATCAACATTGACAAAATCATCTATATCCGTCTTAACAATTTCTCTCTTTTCATTATCAAAAATATTTGCAAAAATTCCTCCTGCTATTCCTGTAATAAATGCAACTATTGGTCGGATAATAGCAAATGGTAATCCTAATAACGAATATGTAACTAAAATAGAATCTATACCAGTTTGCGGTGTACTTGTTAAAAAAGAAACCGATGAACCTTTTGATGCTCCGTTTTTATAAAAAGATATTCCCGTTGGAATAACTCCGCAAGAACAAAGAGGTAAAGGTACACCAAGAATTGAGGCATTTATAACCGATGAAGTATTACGCTGACCTAAATATTTATTAATTTTATCTTTTGGAAAAAAAACATGTAAAATCCCTGCAAACAAAAAACCTAACAATAAATATGGCGACATATCATTTAAAATGCCAATAAAATCAAGTCCAAACTGAATTATATATTCCATGTAATTTATATTTTAATGGCAAAGGTAGCCACTAATTAATTCCATAACGTTTAATACAATATAATGTTTAAGGAATTATTTCAATTAACATTATTTTTACATTCGCTTTTACTTGGTGGAAATAAATTTAAAATGCGTCATATTTATAAATATTAGGGAAATTTATCCGGTTTAATAGATATGATTTTCAAATACGTTTCCAATAAACTACTGATTACTTTAATAAGTATAGTTATACTTATCAGTCAACAAGGCTTTTCACAATCCATATATATTAATGAATTTATGGCATCCAATGTATCGACCTTTCCTGATTTGAAAGGCTTAACCGATTTCAGCGATTGGATAGAATTATATAATGACGGGAATTATAATATAAATATTGGAGGGTATTATATTTCAGATAATAAAAATGATTCTATTCGATGGGAAATTCCTGATGGAACTGTTATTACATCAAAAGGATATTTTATGTTATTTGCTGACGGATCGGATGCTATACCGGGAGACAGATTTTTATATCCATATCATGATAATTATGGTACTGTTGAAATTTGCCACACCAATTTCAGGTTAAGTAAATTAGGTGAGGAAATAATATTATTTAACCGTAGTGGAAATATTGTTGATGAAATAAAATATAGTAGTCAAATTGCTGATGTTTCATACGGTCGCAAACCCAATGGAGGAGAAAACTGGTATTATTTCGGGGAGCCAACACCAAATGCTTCAAACTCAACCCAAGGTTTAACTAGTCTAATTTATTGCGAAGCCCCGGAAATTTCTCCCGAAGGGAATGTTTTTAATACAAATCAGTCAATTACAATTCAATCAAACTCATCTTTAGCTGTAATATATTATACCACAGATGGTTCAATACCTGACAAAAACTCAACCTTATATTCTTCACCAATTTCAATTAATTCTACTAAAATTATAAGGGCAAGAGCCTACGAAAATGCGAAAATCCCTAGTAAAGTGATTACACATACAATCTTTATTAACCCCGATAGTACCAATCTGCCTGTAGTTTCATTTGTTGCAGATCCCTACCATTTATTTGATAATTCAAAAGGTATTTATACCAATAATTATAAGCAACGGGAAGTTCCAAGTCATATCGAGTATTATAATGAATTTGGAAATAAAAGTTTTACAGTTGACGCTGGAGTAAGAATTGGAGGGATGAATATCTGGCGGTTTGAGCAAAATCCATTAACTATTTATATGAGAGAAAAGTATGGTGATGATGCGATATATTTTCCATTATTTAAAGAAAAAAACATTGGGAAATTCTCAACAATAGTATTTCGAAATGCAGGTGATGACTGGGAAAGGTGTTTTATGCGTGATGCTATGATGCAGGAATTATTGGTGGGAAGAATGGAAAATTCCTACCAGGCATATCAACCTGTGCAATTTTATTTAAATGGCGAATACTGGGGAATTCTAAATATGAGAGAAAAATTTGATAACCAATATTTTTATACCCATTATAGCCTTTCTGCTAATAATTACGACCATCTGGGATATAAATACAGTGAAACACATAATTGGTTACTGGAAATATCTAATGGAGATGCAACAGATTATCTTCAAATGGTAGATTTTTTTAAGAATAATGATATGTCAGTGGCATCAAACTATGAAAAAGCCAACGAGTTAATTAACCTTGAGAATTACATGGATTGGGCATTAACTGAATTGTATGTTGCCAATACAAGTTGGCCCTGGAATCATGAATGGTGGAGAAATAAAACATTGAATGGAAAATGGAACTGGATGATAGTTGATTTGGACAGGGGATTTGATTTAGATAAAATCTCGCGCAATTTATTTAGCGAATTCTATGGAGGTCAAAGTTACAGGGTCCCTCCTTTTTTACAGGATTTATCTGATAATTTAGATTTTCGAAATTATTTTATTCAACGTTTTGCCGCTCATATCAATACTACATTTCATCCTGATCGAGTGATACAAATAATTGATAGTCTTCAGCAAATTATTTATAATGAAATGCCAAAACATATTAACCATTGGGCAGATGATGGGGGCATTCCTTCTACGAATAAATGGAATTTAGAAGTTGAAGAAATGAGAACTTTTGCCAGAAGGAGGCCAGATATTGTTCTTGAAGATATAATGAATCAATAT
>CAZBZX010000362.1:0-4791 GCA_964496465.1 uncultured Bacteroidales bacterium | reverse complement strand
TTAAACCTTTACAAGAATCATTATCTAAAATATTAAAACTGCAGGGTGTTAATTATGAATGGAGAATTGAGGAATATAAAGATAAAGGATTCGCTGAAGGTACTCAGATTGGTGTAATAGCACAAGAAGTTGAAAAAGTATTACCTGAATTAGTTTCAGAAGACAACGAAGGATTTAAAACTGTTGCTTATTCGAATTTAACTGCAGTTTTAATTGAGGCCGTTAAAGAACAACAAACAATAATTGATAATCAGCAAGAAGAAATTGAAAGTATTAAAAATCAGATAAAAGAAATAATGAAGACTTTAGAAAAATAAAAACCAGAAATTTCATTCCTGGATATTTAATATATTAAGGGATCCCATCACTTGAAGTGATAGGATCCCTTTTTTTCATTTTCTTTTACTATTTCGTTACAAAAATAAACTGTCCACCTTCATCCCCGGTATTTTTAATTGGAGAGAAATTAGGTGATTGCTCAGAGTTATTCACCACTGGAATTTTAATTTTAGTAAATAACTGGCCAGCATCAAAATATTTATAATCGTTGTTTTCGAGCGTTTTTAAAAGGTAATAAGCAAATACAGAATGGCCATCCCTTCCTCCATCCATTACAGGTTCAATACCACCAGAGGTAATCGCCTGGCGTGAAGATAAACTATTAACTTTCTGATAATATTTTTCAGAATTTTCAAATGGTACAGCTTCTGTTTTACCACGGAATATATCACCACTAAAACATGCATCAGAAATAAGCAAGGTATGTTTTGATTTAATACCTGCTAAAAATGTTTGTAAATCGGAATTGGAAATATATCCAGTTGTTGAGTTTGATGTAGCGTTAACCGGAACCCAATATCCCTTATTTAATTCCTGTTTAAAATCGCCATGACCCGAATAATATATTAGAACATTATCTTTTGGTCGCACATTTGCAACTAACGTTTCAAATTCTCTAATTATATTTTCCCTGGTAGCCTCTTCATCATAAAGTGTTTTAAAATAGTCGAATTTGTATTTTCTTTTTAATACCTCTTCTACTGCTTTTGCATCTTGTACAGCATTTTGGAGTTGGGTCCAGTGTCCATTGTATTTATCAATTCCAACAATTAAAGCATAAAACTCTCCAATTTCCATTTCTTTTTGAGCGGAATACATGTCAATTCCTTTAAGTGGGTCCCCACGAAAAACAGGCTGATTATTAGCCGTTTGCTGGGCAACAAATACTTCCTTATTTACCGGAAGTTCATTATTCATTGTAATTGATAAATCAACATCGTCTAGATTTGTATAAGCTGCACCCTCTATATCGACACCAATATTAATTTTATCCAATTTAAAATTTTCATTAGGATAAAACTGCATGCTTATTTCTTTTAATTCATTTGGCTGAAAAAGAGGAATTTGTTCCATCAATTTATCAACAGCAATCACATTTTCAGGAAGTATGTATTTTACTAAAATGTCTTTTGCTTCAGCAGCAGTAGCATTTTTAAGAAATAGTTTCAACGTAATAGGTGAGCCTATTTCAGCTTTACCAGTTGCTGATGTATAACCAAAATCAGCAATCATAATAAAGGCATTCCCTAATCCCTTTGTTTGAAAAGCTAATTCTTGAGGCTCAGAATTATGATCATTTGCTTCAGTAACTTTAACTGTAAATTGGCTAATTGTTGTTTCCATTTGTGGACCTGGATATAAATTAACTTGAACTTTTTCATTTTTTCCGCTGCTTAAGTTACCAATATAATATTCTTTGTCATACATTAAATCTCTTACTGGGGGATCCATTTCAATGTGTGCAACCACATCATATGCCTGTCCTTTACCCTCATTTGAAACTATAAAACTTAATGAAATAATATCTGAAGTTTCAACTATTCCATTTTTATCTTTTTCATTTAACATTAATGGTGAGCATGCAAGAAGCGGCTCACTTACCTCTGTAACAAATTTCTTTTTTCCAATATTTAAATCAGCCACATCCCAAACTTTAATACTTTTATCTACACTTGCAGTTACCATTACATTATCTTTATCGCTAAAAACAATAGCATTAATCGCATCTGAGTGAGGAGAAAACTGTTTTTTAATCTGTCGTAATTCAAAATCCCATATAATTGCTTTGCCATTTCCGCCGACTGCTGCAATATATTGAATATCAGGGCTAAATACTACTTCATTTACCGGTGCATTCATATCAGGAAAATCGGCTATTTTATTTCCTGTATTGGCATCCCAAACAAATACGTTACCGGTTTTACCACCTGCTGCAACAAATCGTCCATCCGAACTATAACTAACACAATATACTTCTTTCAATCCGGCATTTATTTCTTTCATAATTCCACCTGCATTAACATCCCAAATAATAACCTTATCGTCAGATCCACCAGATGCAAGTAAATTGCCATCAGAACTGTAAGAAACATCATTCACCTGTTTGGTATGCCCCTCCAGTGTCATGAGTTTATAATTTTTTTCACCATCCCAAATTATAATAGAATTATCTTCAGAACCACTTGCAATATTATTATTAACCGGGTTGTATTCAGCACATAATACTCCCTTTGTATGTCCCTTTAGAATACCAAGAGGGGAATACTTTTTAGCATCCCATATTATAATTTTACCATCATCACCAGTTGTAAGAAATGATTTATTGTCAGGACTAAAAGCCACATGTGTGATAGCTCCAGAATGACCAGCAAAAGATTTTAATTTTTCGCCTTTTTTCAAATCCCAAATGTAAGCTCTGTTTTCCTTATCACTTGAAATCAGAATAGTTCCATCGTTATTAAGTGCAACACTTAATATATCTCCCTTATGGGCATTCTGAAAGTTCTTTTTAAGTTTTTGACCATGACTAACCTGGATCATGGTAAAGCATAACATTAATAATACTAGTTTTTTCATATCTATTTATTTTAAATTATTATCAGTAGAATGAATAACAAATTTAATCAATAACTATTTAAAACAAAAGCACTTTTGTAATCAATTAAAATAATTATCAATTTTTATTATCTATTTTATTCTTCTCTTTATCAGCCTCTGCTTTTATTTTTTCAGCTTCGGCCTTAACTTTATCAGCCTCAGCCTTAATTTTGCTGGCTTCAGCGTTTAATTTTTCAGCTTCTGCCTTTTTATTTTCACTCTCAGACATAAGTTTTTCTGCTTCGGCGTTAATTAATTCAGCTTCTGCTTTTAATTTTTCTGTTTTAGCTTTTTCTAGTTCAGCAGCAGTCTTTTCTTTTTCAGCTTCTGATTTAATTTTCTCTGCATCGGCCCTAATTTTTTCAGCCTCTGCTTTCAATTTATCAGCTTCTGCCTGTGCTTTTTCAGTATCGGCTTTGGTTTTCTCAGTTTCTGATTTAATCAATTCTGCTTCAGCTTTTTGTAATTCAGCATCTGCCTTCGCTTTTTCAGCATCTGCTTTTAATTTATTGGCTTCTGAGTTTAACTTTTCTGCTTCTGCATTAGTGCTCTCAGCCTGAGCATTTAATCTTTCACCCTCTGTTTTTAATTTCTCTGCTTCAGCGATTATCTTTTCCTGTTCTGTTTTTAATGCTAATGCCTGTTCTTTATTCTTCTCAGTTTCAGCCTGTGTAACTTCCGCCTGAGCCTTTAATTGCTCGGCTTCTTCATTCAATAACTGGGCTTTTGATTTATTCTGTTCTGCTTCAGCATTCAACTTATTTGCCTCTTCTTTATTTTTATCAGCTTCGGCCAAAGCCTTTTCTGCTTCAGCTTTATATTTTACTCCTTCTGCCTGTGCCAACTCAGCTTCAGATTTAGCCTTATCAGCATCTGCTTTTGTTTTTTCCGTTTCTGCTATGAGTTTTTCAATAGTCGCCTCATCCTGTTTTATGTCAAGTTTTATTTCCTCTGCTTCAGCCAGTTTAATATCTGCTTCTGAATTTGCTTTATCAGCTTCGGCTTTTGCTTTTTCTTCTTCAGCTAAAGCTATATCTGCCTGTGCTTTTAGCTGTTCGGCTTCGGCTTTTATTTTTTCGGCTTCGGCAATCGCAATCTCCTTTTCTTCTTTTGCTTTATCAGCTTCTGCTCTGGCTTTGCCAACCTCAGCTATTTTGGCCTCATATTTTGCTTGTTTAGTATTTTCCTTTTCAATTTTTATATCAATTTTCGCCTTTTCAGCATTTGCTTTTGCTATTTCTTTTTCAGCATTTGCTTTGTCTGCTTCTGCAATAACTGATTCTATCTTTATTTTTTCGTTTTCTGCTAATTTCGTTTCCAGTTCAACTTTTAATTTTTCAACTTCTGCTTTAATTGTTTCCGCATTGGCTTTGGCAATTTCTGCTTCTGCTTTTATTTCTTCAGCATCGGCCAATGCAATTTGTGCTTGTGCTTTAAACTTTTCAGCCTCTGCATAATTTTTTTCAGATTCAGCTTTACTAATCCCTTGATTTGAAGACTCTACTTCTACATATTTAACCACTTCAACTTCTCTTTCAGTTTCATTTTCATTTCCAAAATCGCTCTCAATAATATCCTTAACCTCAACTTCTTTTATAACTTCTTTTTCAACTTCTCTTTCAACTATTTCTTTTACTTCAACTTCTTTTACTACTTCTTTTTCAAGGATTTCCTGAACTTTTACTTCCTTTTCAATTTCTTTTTCGATTATTTCCTGCACTTCTATTTCTTTTTCCACTTCCTGCTCTATTTGTACAACATCTAAAATATCCCGCTCCTTGGTGACCTCAATTATAATGCCTGGTTTAAAATTCATATCTTCGTATTTACCTGGAATAATCTCATATAAATCAT
>CAZBZX010000361.1:0-4795 GCA_964496465.1 uncultured Bacteroidales bacterium | reverse complement strand
CTAGCATTAAATCAATTGTTTCTGCAAGTGGAATATAATTGTATTTTAAAATTTCTGCAAAATTAATTATTCTAGGGCCATAAGCATTATGTCCTAATTCCATGCGATCATTCTCCATGTTATATACTGAAACGCAATGTTTTAAAGTCCCGTGTTTTTCTGCTTCGCTAATATTAAGTAAAGAAAGAGCTGCTAATTCTCCGTTTTTAAGGAAATCTATATTCTTTTTTGAGCAATCAACGGCATAAAATTGGACCTGGGAACTATTGAGAAGGTCCTTGGTAGTAAACATTTCAATGTTTGGGTATGAAGGTGAGAACCGGTACGATTTCCAACCATCAACAACATAAGACCCTAAACCAACAGCTAAAACAGCAAAACCTTCCTCGGGTTTCATGTGTGCAACTGGGTAATAATTATATGATTGAGCAATACCGCTGATATGTGGGTAATAATAATTATCGTATTGACTACCAACTAATTCCTGTAAAATAACAGCCATTTTTTCTTCTTCAGCTTTATGGTTAATAGCTTTGAAATAGGATCTGGCATTATTAGAATATGTTGAGGCATAAACTAATTTTATTACTTGGGTTAATCTATCAAGAGCAATTTTTTTATTATTACAATCACATGGAATAATATATGTATCAAAAACCCCTGCAAATGGTTTTGTAAATGAATCTTCAGATAGGCTGGAAGAACGGACAGCAATCGGTTTATTAACCCGGTCAATAAAGTGTTCCAGTTTTTTAATTAACAAATCCGATAATTTTGCATCGATAAAATGCTTTTTTATTTCATTAAATGAAAGGGATGAATTATTAATTATATCGTGGAGTTTATTATTTCTTATAAAATTTTCAAATTCATCAGTTCCAATTATTGCTGTAATTGGGGTACGAATATTTATTTTATCCGAGACTTTTGAAAAATCGAGATTATTAATTAAGGTATTTATAAAAGCCAAGCCCCTGCCTTTGCCTCCTAAAGAACCTCCAGAAAAACTTACAATATTATTTTCATCAAGCGCAGAATTTTCATCAAAAATTAAAACTTTTCCTTTTTTCTTTTCGCTTATATATAATTTTATAGTCTCAATAAAAAATTCTCTGCAATCATCAAAAGTTTCAAAATCACTTACTCGAACAGGATTTAAAGTCTTCGCCAATTGTATTTCACCACGTGCCATTAACCACAACGAAAATTGATTTTCTTGTGCATGTAAACTGAATGACTCTTCAGGTATATGGGCAATAGCTTTCTCAAATTCATTTAATGTTTTTGCAACAGCTAATTGTTCCCCTTTTTTATTTCTGAAAATAAAATCACCAAATCCAAGGTAATACGTGAGGATTTTTTCTAGATCATTTAATAAAGTTTCAGAATTTTTATTTATATACTGAACATCTAATTTACTTGCAATTAATTTATTGCTTTCTTCTGAGGATTGAAGGATAATTGGAAGATTTAAGGAGTGGGATTTTACATAGTTTATAAATTTTGTTCCTGCGTTTTTATCCAATTCTCCCTGAATTTCAAACTCAACATCAGATATTATACATAAAAGAAAATCTTTGTATTTGTTAAAAATAGAAATGGCATCTTCATAATTTCTAGCCATCAGTATTTTTGGCCTTGAACGCATTTTACTGATTTTATCCAACTCGTTTTTTTCAACTTCAGGTAAAAGTTTTTGTACTTGTCCAAAAACAATCGAATACAGCATTTGAAGATATTTCGAATAATACTGAGCTGAATCTTCAATAAGAAGTATAATGCGGACTAATCCAACTTTAGTATCATTTTCAACATTCGTCTGATCTTCTGTGGATTTAACAATGGTAAATAAAATTTGAGAATCACCAGTCCATACAAATACTTTATCAATTGATTTTTTTGAAGGGACTATTTCTTCAAAATATTTTATATTACTAAGTTGGTTAAGTAAAAGGTATATTGGTAAATCAGGTTTTTTTTCTTTAATTTTTTCACTAAAGATAATAGGAGCCTCTTTATCGAGTCCTACCATCAATATAACAAGATCAAAATGAGTGTTTTCGAGAAGTTCAAGAGCTTCTTCTGATGATGTAACTGCAGTAATTCTGGGTAAAGAGAATAAACTATATTGATAGATTTCTCCCATAAATTGTTCAAAAAATCCATCTTCCTGTTCAAGGTTAAAAGCATCATATAAAGTGGCAATAAATAGTATTTCCTTCACTTTATATTTCATCATGTCAAGGTAGATGTATTTATCAAGCACTCTTTTATTAAAGAAAAGCTGAAGAGGTTGTTTGTTTTTTTCTAACGATTTTCTGAAAGCATCGGAAGTTGTTGTTCTTTTTTCCTTAAGTAAATTTTTTCGGTAAATGTCCCTTCCTTTCAGATTATTTAAATAACCACTAATTAACTTACCTATATTAATAATTAAATGTCGTTCTTCTCTTAAAAAGGGTCCTTCATAAATAGTTGGAAATTCTTTTGTATAAAATATTTCAATCGAACCCTTTTTATTATCAATAGTAATAAAGTTTTCACGTTGCACCCATTGAGATTCAATAAAATTTTTACTCACATAAGTATTTCCTTCATATTTAATTCTTACTACGGTATATTTTGGATATTGCCACGATTTTGGTAGAATATTACATATATTTTGAAGGGTATCCTGCACAGGATATCCTTTGGCAATAATTTGCGATGTTTGGTTAATGGCCCAAAGTTCTTTTAAACGTTCTCTATTTTCGTATTGGAGTTTATCAAAGACGTTTTTTGTTGCTGATCCGGCAATTAAATTCGCTAGATTAATAAGGAGATGCCTCTCTTCTTTTAAAAATGGACCTTCATCTTCTTCTGGAAATTCTTTAAGATAGTATATTTCTATTAATCCTTTTTTTCTGCTGGGAGTTTCAAATCCTTGCTTTTGAAACCAGGGGGTTTCTTTAAAGTTTTTTGATGTGAATACTTGTTTTTTGTAGGTTATCCTTGCAACAGTATATTCCGGAAACTGCCAGGCTTCTGGTAATATGGAACAGATTATTTCCAGGGCTTCTTCAAAGGTTGAACTTTGCTTAAGAATTAGGGATGTCTGATTTATACCTCTTAATTCCTTTAATCGTTCCGTATTATCTAAAAATAATTCTTTTAAAGCATTTTTAGTGGCAATACCAGAAATAAGAGCTCCAAGGTTATCAATTAAATTCCTTTCTTCTTTTAAAAATGGCCCCTCATATATTTCCGGAAATTCTTTTAAATAATATATTTCAATGCAGCCTTTTTTACTATCGGGGGTTTCAAATTCTTGTTTTTGTAACCAAGGAGTTTGTTTGAAATTTTTACTTGTGAAAACTTTTTCTTCATAGGTAATTCTTGCAACCGTATATTCAGGATATTGCCATGCTTCTGGAAGAAAATTGCAAATTTCCTGTAATGATTCTTCTAAGGTTGTTCCTTTTTTTAATAGTTCGGCTGTACGGTTAATTCCTTTAAGTTCCTTTACACGTTCGGTATTATCATAAGATAATTTATCCAATTGGATAGTTGAAATGTAACCTGTAATTAGGGTGCTAATATTTAAAAGAAAACTTGAATCGTTTATTGAGGATTCTTTTTTTTCAATATCAAGATATTCTTTTGAATAATGGATTTCTATTACTCCTTTTTGTTTATCCGGTGTTTCAAATGTATGACTATCCAACCAATGAGATTTTTTAAATTTTTGTGATTGATACTGTTTTCCATTATAAAGAATTCTGGAGGAGGCACATTCAGGAATTATGCAAGCATTAGGAATTATTTCACAAATCAGTTGTAATGTTTTATCAAGAGTGTTTTTAGTATTAATTACTTTTAATACCTGATCAATTACTGATAGTCTAGTAATCTCTTTATTATCAATATTTTCAATATTAACAGGCATAAAATTAATATAAAAAGGAAATGCACTCAAAAAACTGCAAAATAAATTCTATTGAAGTATTTTGCAAGTTGTATAATGAAATAATTAATGATTATAAAGATAACTAAGAATTAATAATCAACCGAATAAATTCAACTATTTCACGAATTAAATGATTATAGTTAAATTAATATAATTGATTCTATCAATTAATTTTAGAGTAGTATTTCATAAACTGAATTCGGTCGTATGCAGCCGGATTTGAGGTATTTTTATAACTTAATTTTCCTTTGAATTGTTGAATAGAATGGAATTTTTGTTCATTCATCCAATTTTCTATTTCATTCAAAAGCGTATTTATATATTCAATTCCATTTTTTTTAATTGCTGAAACAACTTGAACAGCATCTGCTCCAGCTAACAATTGTTTTATAACAGTTTCACCAGTATGTATTCCAGTTGAGGCTGCTAAATTACAATTTACTTTTTTTGACATTAAACCAATCCAGCGTAATGAGTTTAAATATTCATTAGACGAACTTAATATGCTATCTGATGAAATGACTAATTTATTAACATCAATGTCTGGTGAGTAGAACCTATTAAATAATACTATTCCATCAATTCCGATGTTTGATAATTCAATTATTATTTTTGCAAGATTTGTGAAATAAAAACTTATTTTAATTGACAAAGGAATGCTGATTTTATTTTTTATTGTTTTTATTATGGAGATAATTGTTTTTTCAAATTCCATTTCATTTAAATCATTCGGATTTAGTGAAATATTTAGTTCTAAAGCATCAGCCCCAGCTTCCTGTATTTTCGTTGCGAAGTCATACCATTCAGAATCTGTTACACAATTAATACTAGCAATTATTGGGATTAAAATTT
>CAZBZX010000360.1:0-4801 GCA_964496465.1 uncultured Bacteroidales bacterium | reverse complement strand
TCATGTTGAGTTTTTAAAGGTTCCTGAATTTTATCGATTTGTTTATAAGAATTACGACATTGTTATTCCCCACGATCCTGAAAAAGCAAAAGAAATTCTGTTAAAAAATTTTCCGGAAGAAAAAGCGGGAATTGATGCCTATTTTTACCAAATACTGAATGCCAGGGAAATGATTAAAAAAGCTGCAAATGAAGAAGAAAAAAACCTGGGGGATTTTCTTGATTCAATCATTAAAAATGAAGATTTAAAGTTAGCGCTTTTAGGAAATCTTGGTTACTTTCATGATGATCCGTATTCCTTGTCATTAAGTTATTATTCTGTTGCGCAAGGAAGTTATTATGCCGGTGGTGGAAACTTTATTAAAGGAGGGTCTCAGAAATTATCCAATTATTTAGCTGATTTTATTGCTAAAAATGGGGGAGAAGTAATTTTAAATCATCTTGTAACTAGTATCATGGTTGAGGATAGTAAAGCCATTGGAATAACCTATAAAAAGAAAAACAGGGATGAGACTTTAAATGCATACGGCGAACATATTATTTCAAATGCAGCTATTCCTTATGTAGCTGCTAATTTATTACCCGGAAAACAAAAGGAATTGCTACAAAAAGATGTTGAGAAAAGAAGCATTGGGGCTTCACTTCTGTCGATCTATTTTGCGTTTAAAAAACCGGTTAAAGAAATAGGAAATAAATATTATTCAACTTTTGTTTTTGACGATTCCATTGAAAACATAGGAGATATTATCCATAATAATAAAGGCGATTTTAAAAACCGAAGTTTTACTTTTGTTGATTATAGTATGGTCGATTCCGAGTTAGCTCCTGAAGGAAAAAGCGTAGGGGTTATTTGTTGTATTGATTATATAAATGACTGGGAAAAATTGGAAAAAAAGGAATACAATGCGCAAAAAGAGAAAGTGGCACAGCTATTTATTGAGAAGTTGGAAAAAATTATTCCAGGAATTAAAAAGGTTATTGATTTTTATGAAGTGGGAACATCAAAAGCCATTGAGCGGTATACATTAAATCCTCAAGGTGCGGTATATGGTTTTGCACAAACCCCGGAAAGGGTAAAGCTTGAGCCTGTAAAATCTTTAGAAAATCTTTATTTTGCTTCTTCCTGGACTAAAATAGGCGGAGGGTTCTCTGGAGCTATTTTTAACGGCTATTTATGTGCGTATGATATCATTCGAAAGAAATGAGAAAAAATGGGTTATAGGGATAAAATTTTAGGTGTCAATTTCCAATTAATAGCTTTTTTGTCCATACCTAATATTAGGAAATATTAAGGTTTTTTAGTAAAATTATATAAATTTCTTTAGAGGTAATATAAATAATCAGTAATGAAAGTAATTTTAATTTTCTTCCTGGCCCTTATAATTTTAGAGGGATTTCCACAATCAGAAGATATAAAAGATCAAATTAAAGAATATAAAATATCATACAACTACTTTATACAGGATAATGACCTGCAAAAAGCCGGTGCAATATTAGCTAAAATTGCCTCACTTTATTTGAATGAAGATAAAAACGACAGTGCCATCTATTATTTTCAACTAGCTGCTGATCATTATAAAAAGATAAATGATCATAAATCGCTGGTTTTAATTTATACTAATTTAGGTGCGGTTCAACAGGTTAATAAAAAATATACCGCAGCTATAAAAGATTTTAAATTGGCATTATCAGAAAGTGAAATTGTTGGAGATCAAAAACTTATTGCAATTAAAAAACTTGACCTGGCCTCTGCTTATTCAATCAATAATAATTTTAAAGAAGCTGAGGAACTCTATCGGCAGGCACTGGAAATAGGTAAAAGGAACAATGACAATGATATCATACTTTCAACCTATGACAAAATGCAGCAATTATTTATAAAAAGCAATAATGAAATGATGGCCAATGAATTTGTTATTCGATATAATCATTATGCCGATAGTGTTGATGGGAGTAATTATGATATTAAAAGTTTGCTGGAGGCTAACAGAAAAAAATATCAAAAATTTATACCTCAAGAAACTGGTCAGGTTTCGGAAACTATTGATGAGCTTGAAAGTGATCCCGGGAAAGAAATTCAAAAGACTCAAACCAATGAATTATTATCAATACAAAATGAGTTGAGAAGAAAAATTCATGCGAAAAAATATGATGAAATAGTTGGGAAAATACTTACTAATCCTGAAAAATTGCCAGAGTTTCCCGGTGGCGATTTTAGTTTAAAAATGTATTTGACAAGCATTTTACCCTCTTCAACTAAACGTGATAAAAAAAAGAAAGATAAGATTGAAGTAGAATTTGTGATTAATAAATATGGATTTCTTGTAAATCCAACAATTAAAAAGGGAATAAATAAATCAATAGATGAGGAAATTGTTCATGTATTAAATATGATGCCAGCATGGATACCTGGAAAGGATGAAGGGAAAAAAGTGAATACCAGAACATCTCTTTCAATAAATTATCCGTTTGATGATTTGAATAATTTGATTGAATTTGAGTTAAATCGTTTACTAAAGAAGGAACAAATCATTTTAAATAGCGGGAATAATGATAGCATATCAAACTTTTATATTGAGCTGGGTAACGTTTATTATTATTCTGGCAAGAATGAGCAAGCATTTAATTATTATAATAAAGCATTAGAAATCTATCGTGAGGCCTGTAATCTTAAGAATGAATCAGATGTATTGGCAAATATTGCTGGTATTTATCATAACTGGATTCGATATGTAGAAGCTGTTGATTATTATTCTAAGAGCATCGAGATAAAAGAAAAAATAAATGACACATTAAGTTTAGGAAAAACAATGTACCAGTTAGGGTTAGTATATATGGATATGGGCGATACATTAAACGCACTTAAATTTTATGAAAAATCACTTGTCATTGATAGTTTGCTGAATAATAATAATGATCATGCAGTTGCCTTAAATAATATTGGGGTTATATATTTTGCTAAAGGGGATATGGGAAAAGCGTTGAAATATTATTTAAATGCTTTAAGCATATATACCTATATGCATAATAAATTCGGATCGGCTACTACATTGAATAACATAGGAAATGTGCACTTTAAATTAGAAAAATACAACGATGCTTTAAATTCTTATAATAAGTCATTAGACCTGAAAAATGAAATTAATTATTTTGAAGGCATAGCCATTGCTTTATTTAATATTGGGAATGTGTATTATAAAATAAAAAATTATGAGAAGGCAATTGATTATTTCACAAAAAGTATTGAATTAAGTAAAATTTACACGTTAAAAGATGTTGAATGGAAATGTTATCAGGCATTAGCCCAGGTTTTTTCTGAGCAAAATGAGTGTGCAGATGTATTAAAATATAATCGGTTATATTCAAAAGCCCGCTTTTACATTCCACAAGATGAAACTGGAAATCCAATATCTGAAACTCAGGTTAAATATGCCATACAGAATAACAAATCATTAGAACTTGAGCAAAAAATAGGACAATTACAGCAGTTAAATTTTGCTAAAGAACTGGAAATAAATAAATACGTTGAGAAAATACGGGATCAAAAATTAATTGCCCGTCTCGATGCACAAAAACAACAGCAACAAATAGAAATCCAACAAATAAAGATAAAGCGGCATAACATTCAATTAATTATATTAATAATATCACTTTTAATAGCTATAGCTGTATTGAGCATTATTTACTATTTCTTAAAGAAAAATCAAAAAATAAACCTAATTCTTAAAAACCAAAAAAAAGAAATCCTTGAGATTAATGAACTTATTACAGAACAAAAAGTACAAATTGAAAGGGATGCTAATGAGATTAGAGATAGTATTTATTATGCAGGATATATTCAATCTGCTATTTTGCCTCCAATAGAGAAACGTTCGGAATTGTTGGGGGAACATTTTATATTTTATGAACCGAAGAATATTGTTAGTGGAGATTTTTACTGGATATCCAAAGTGGAGGACAGCGTTATTTTGGCTGTAGCAGATTGTACTGGTCATGGAGTTCCCGGAGCATTCATGAGCATGCTGGGGAGCTCATTTTTAAATGAAATTGTGAACAAAGAGTATATTACTCATACAGGTGTAATCCTTCGAAAATTACGCAAAGAAGTAATAATTGCCCTTAAACAAAATAACAGAAATGACAGGCGTGATGGAATGGATATTTCCATTTGCTCAATTGATTATAAAAATAAGCAACTTCAATTTTCTGGTGCTAACAATCCGTTATATATAGTACGTGAAAAAAATAGTAGAGAATTGGATGCAGCCATAAAATATAAAACTGAAAATGGTATTATCAATGAAATAAAAGGTGATAAAATGCCAATAGGCTTTTATGAACGCATGGATAAATTTACTGATCATGAAATTAAACTGGAAAAAGGAGATTGTGTTTATATGTTTTCAGATGGTTATGCAGATCAGTTTGGTGGTCAGAAAGGGAAAAAGTTTATGTATAAGAATTTTAAAGATTTGTTATTGCAAATCTATAAACTCCCATGCAATGAACAGAAAAGAATTATACAACAAAAATACATTGAGTGGAAGGGGGACAACGCACAAATTGATGATGTACTGATATTAGGTTTTAAAATATAAAGATCAATATTAATTATAGTAATTATTAGTTTGAAAATTCTTTCGTTTTTTAAGAAACTTATTTTTTAATATTTATATCATTGGAGGACTTAATTTTCTTTCTACTTTTTCTACGATAAAAAGAAACAAAAATTTTTCTTGCGATCCGGCCTAAGCCTAAAATCCGCAAGTTATGAACAAAAAAAGCTGTAAAACTTTGTAAAC
>CAZBZX010000359.1:0-4824 GCA_964496465.1 uncultured Bacteroidales bacterium | reverse complement strand
TACCTACTTCAAGAGAAGAAAATATGAAAAATGATTTTCCTATATTTTAAAATTGAATAACAATAATTTTAATTTTTAAAGGGGATAAAGATTAATAATGGATTGTTTTATCATCCATTATTAATCTCTATGGTAATATTAAAACAAATAATTTAATGCAATATAAATACCTTTTTTACCATCATCTTTCTTAAGTGCGAGTCCATAATCTAGCGCAACAATAAAATTCTCATTTAAAGCAATCCTAAATCCTCCACCGGTACCCAGGTGAAGAGATTCATCATCAGCCTGCAATAAATTTAATTCATCAGCAGGTACTCCTGACTTATCAAATTCAAAATCTTTTGTTACAATACCTCCATCTAAGAAACCATTCAGTGCCAAATAAATATTCTGATTAAATAAAGTTGTCCTTAAAAATTTCCAGCGTAATTCCAGATTTCCATAAATATAATCTTCACCAACTACCCTATTCCTTAATATTCCTCTTACTGTTTTTGATCCACCTAAACCATCCCGGGTAAGAGAAGGGGCTGTATTATATACAAATGGTAGCATATAGTATGGCATATTTCCAGATAATTTTCCCTGGTAACTAATACGGTAAACAAAACTTAAAATCTTAGGATATAAAGTAAAATACTGACGATGAGTTAAAGCAATTCTAGTGTATGCATAATCTCCATTACCCAAAAATGATGGGGCTAATAAAAATTGCATTTCTGTCCAGATACCTTTCATTGGATTAGGTTCATTATCGCGAGTATCATAAATAGCCCCAACTTTGATTAAAGTAGTTTTTCCACCTTTAGCTTGATCTTGCGGAATTACACCCCAGTCAACATATCTATCGTAAAGCAAAGCAATATCAGGTAATAAATTATCTTTCTTTCCTTCATTCAGTTTATCAATGTCGACAGTAGCCATTTTATTGTTGTTAAAAGCAACTCCTGCTAACCAACGCAATTTATTTTCAATTATCTTTCCCTGAAAATCAGATTTAATTCTAATTAATTTTCTGTCAAGCTTGTAATACATTCTTGATATATATATTGGATCTTCATCATTTTCGAATCTTGAATCATATAATGACTGATAACCATTAAAACCATAAAAATCAAGGGCTTGCTCTGTTAATAAACTTGCTTCAGCTGATACTCTAATGCCAGGAATTAAATATTCAGAATCATAAGTAAATTGATTTATTCCACTTCCTTTAGTTGTTCTTGACCATTCTATATATATAGAATGCAAGTATTTGGGATATGTTTTACCATCACCGTAATCATAAAAATTCACCAATCCACCATATTTGAAGCCTACATCAGTATCATATGCAACAGCAGGAACTGCACCAAAGGTCCAGCCTGTTTTTATTTTTTCTTTAGCGTTAGTTTCTTCCTGTGTAAAGGCTGTTAAATTTAATAACAATAAAATAGCTGTAGTCAACAAAGCAATTTGTTTCATATTTATTCAGTTAGTTATTCAATCTAAAATAATATATTTTATTGATTTTCATTCGATACTTGAGAATTTTATTTAAATTTATTGAAACCAAAAATTTAACCTTATGAAAAACGTATTATACTCTTTCTTATATTTTATTGTTTGTATTATTTTCATTATTCTAGAAGATCTTAATATATTTTATATTGCTCTTGTAGCTAAAGGTTTAATCATTCCTATTCTGGGAATGATATATTATCAAAAAATTAAAAATGATATGAACAGTTTTCATTTTAAAATAATTGCGGCTCTATTTTTTTCATGGATAGGCGATTTAACGCTTCAATTTCAAGTTAAAAATGATCTGTTTTTTTTAATTGGACTTGGTTCTTTTCTAATTGCACAATTATTTTATGCTATATCGTTTTTCTCAACTAAAGGCATAAAATCCAATTTCACTTTAAAACTATTAATTGGAATTATTTATATTTTAGCAGTAGCACTCCTTATCAGCAAGCTTTATCCGAATTTAGGTGATTTCAGAATACCCGTTATAATTTATGCTTCTGTAATTACCTCAATGGCAATAGGAAGTGCATCCAGATTAAACAAGGTAAACTTTACCAGTTTTATGTATGTATTAATTGGAGCCACTATTTTTATTATATCCGATTCGCTAATAGCCATTAATAAATTTTTACTGCCAATTGAATATGCCAGGTTTTATATTATGATCACCTATGTAATTGCACAATATTTAATTGCTGTAGGATGCTTAAAACAATTTAACTTATCATTAATAAAATAAAATCTATGAAAGCACTGAAAAAAATACTTTTAATTATTGGAATTATAATAGTCGTTATATTGATCGGGGGTATTATTTTTATCAATATAATTAGCAAAAAAGCACTACCTGATTATCATTCTACTGTTAAAATTGAAAGTGTTAGTGAAGAAGTTACGATTTACAGGGATAAATATGCAATCCCTCATATCATTGCAAAAAATGAAAAAGATTTATACATCGCGGTTGGTTACGTACTCGCTCAAGACAGGCTTTGGCAAATGGATCTTTTAAGACGGGCAACCCAGGGCAGGTTATCTGAAATATTCGGTGATGATATGGTGGAAGTTGATTTAATGTTGCGATCTCTTCAAATCTCAAAAAAATCAAATTTGGTGCTTGACAGTTGCAATGCGGAAGTAATTGCTGCACTTGAGGCTTTTTCCATTGGAGTAAATGAATTTATAAATACACACCAAAAAAAGTTATCCATTGAATTTACGGTGTTAGGTTATAAACCGGAACCATGGACCCCTCAAAATTCATTGAATTTGATTGGTTATATGGCATGGGACTTAAAAAGCGGTTGGGTTGCCGAAATTGCCTTACATGAAATAAAAAAATTAGTAGATAGTGCAAAATTTAATTTACTTATTCCAGATTTAAAAAAACAAACCTCAACCATCTATCCTGATTTTGAAATTAGTTCAAATACGGTAAAAACTGTTTTGCATATGAGAGATGAGATGGAAAAATTAGAAGATATAGGATTGAATATTTTTTGTGGCAGTAATAATTGGGCAGTTTCAGGTGAAAAAAGCGCAACAGGTAAACCAGTGTTAGCTAATGATATGCACCTTGGTTTATTTGCACCTGGTATTTGGTTTCAGATGCACCAGGTTATTGAAGGAAAATTAGATGTAACAGGTGTAATTTTACCAGGACAACCATTTATTATTAGCGGCCATAATGATAGCATTGCATGGGGGATGACTAATGTTATGCTCGATGATATTGATTTTTATGCAGAAACATTAAATGAAGACTCAACAAAATATAAAGTTGATGGAAAATGGAAAGATTTGATCATTATGGATGAAGTAGTTAAATCAAAATCAGGTAAAGAATTTAAAGATAAACTGAAATTTACTCATCGTGGTCCGATAATTACAAACTTTAAGGATGTTACAAACGATGCCATTTCAATGTCATGGGTTGGAAACTATTACAGCAACGAAGTTCAGAGTGTTTATTACCTGAATAGAGCAGGTAATTGGAATAGATTTAAAGATGTAATGCAAACGTTTTTATCAACCAGTCAGAATGTGGTTTATGCTGATATTGAAGGTAATATTGGTTTATACTGCTGTGCCGGCATACCTATCAGGAGAGGAGATGGAGCGCTTATAAAACCAGGGGATACAAGCTTATACGATTGGACAGGATTTGTACCCTTTGAGGAAAAACCCCATATTTATAATCCGGAAGAGGGCTATGCTATTTCAGCAAATAATAATACAGCCCCTGAAAATTATCCATATTACATAAGCCATTGGTTTCATTTACCAGCCAGGTATGATCGTATTAAAGAAATGATTGAAGCAGAAGATAAACTTACGATTGAAGATCATAAAAATATTCAAACAGATTTATATGGCCTATATGCAAAAAATGTACAATCCAAATTAATTGAACCGCTAAATAAACTGGAAAATTTATCAGAAAAAGAATCAAAGGCGATAGCTATTCTTAATGTATGGGATTTTATATATTCAAAAGAAAGCATTGCCCCTACCCTTTTTGAAAAATTATATTATATATTTTTTAAAAATGTTGTAATAGATGAAATAGGAGAAGATTTATATAAAGAAATGCTAAAAGAAAAATCCTTAGCCTGGGATGCAACTGACAATTTTCTTGATCATAAAAGTTCAGCCTGGTTTGATGACGTAACAACAAATGATAGAGCTGAAACCTTTATGGATATTCTGGAATTAAGTTTTAAAGAAACTATAGAAGAATTAGAAAAAAAATATGGTAATGATATGGATGACTGGAAATGGGCAAAAATTCATCAATTATCACTAAAACATCCGATGGGATCTGTTAATATACTGAACAAAATCTTTAAACTTAATACTAAATATTATCCTGTTGGAGGTAGTTATCATACAGTTTGTCCTTATTCATTTAAAATTGGAGGAGATGACTTCGATGTAGTGCATGGAGCCTCTGAACGCCATGTTTATTCAGTTGGTAATTGGGATAATTCATTCACGGTTATTCCAACTGGAAATTCGGGAATTCCTGCCAGTATAAATTATTGTGATCAAACAGAAATGTATGTAAATAACGAATATCATAAAGATTATATCTCAATAGATAAAATTAAAGAGAACGCTGTTTACATCATGAAAATAACTGGCAAATCAGAATAACTAAATCTATATCAACACCATATAAAAAAGTAATAAAATATTTTTGAGAATTAAAATTAGTATCTATATTTGCAACTCCTTTTTCGGAGGGAAATCTCAGGGGGCTTAGCTCAGCTGGTTCAGAGCACCTGCCTTACAAGCAGGGGGTCGCTG
>CAZBZX010000358.1:0-4854 GCA_964496465.1 uncultured Bacteroidales bacterium | reverse complement strand
AAGTATGATTATTTTTTTAATGCGGTTCTCCCGCAAAAGCGGGACAAGCTATACGACATTAAAAAATTAAAAAATAAACGTATGAAAAATATACCTGTTATAACCTTATCTGAAAAATCATTAGCCAAGGCCTTCGAATCTGCATTAGTTAATTTATACGAGAAAGGAACGAGGTTTAGAACGCAATATGATAAACCTGATGATCCTTTGAGTATTGATTGTACCCTGAATTTAACTATTGAAGAACCAGAAAATGAACCCATGATACACATGGCCTTTCCCGGTGGTATTGATGAATTGAAAGAGTATGTAATGGAATTAAAAGGATTTAAGGATCATTGGGTGAAAAATATGAATGATCCTAACGATTCAAGATGGGAGTATACTTATCATGGCAGGCTTGAAAAATATGGGATATGGAACGAATTAAATAATAATGGTTCAGTTGAAACAGGCCCCTTTAAAATAAACCAGATTGAAACAGTAATCGAAAAACTTTGTAAGCAGCCTTTTACAAGACAAGCACAAATGATTACCTGGATGCCTAATCTTGATAACGATTGTTATGATCCGCCCTGCTTGCAATCATTATGGTATAGAATTTTAGAAGATGACGAAGGCGTATATTGGCTTAACTGTAATATTAGATTTCGAAGTAATGATGCATGGAATGCCAGTTTTATGAATATGTTCGGATTTATTCAATTTAATAAAGAAGTAATTGCTGCTGAAGTTGCAAAAAAAACTGGTAAAATTGTAAAATTAGGCAGATTAAACTGGCATGCCGATTCTTACCACATTTATGGTAAAGATATTCATCAGGCTAAAGAAATGCTTTTTGATAGGATTGACTCGATGATGCTTGAAGAAAGAACATATAATTTTTCAGATGATTTTATTAAAGAAATGTATGAATTGGCAGAACATTCTATTTCAGAAAAAATTAAAGAGTATGATATAAGTCATCAATAAAAAGTTAAAATTATATATATTTCCTATGCTTCAACAACGTGAAAAGTTGAAAAATATTCAATAGAAGGTGATTTATATCACCTTAATTAATATACCAAGTATAGTAATAATTCGTAATATTACTAGTTATATCGGCTCAATAAGGTTTATTAAATGTTTTCTAAAAAGTATAAATTATTATTTTCTTTTCTTTTTTTTCAATTTTTCATTGAATTAGCTTCATATTGTCAATTCGAAGCTCCTTTATTAAAGTTTGACTATATCACTACAGAAAAAGGATTATCAGATGATTTTTGTGAATGTATTCTTCAGGATAAATATGGATATATCTGGATAGGAACGTATGATGGTTTAAATAAATATGATGGATATAATTTTAAAGTATACAAGAGCATACCTGATGATACAAGCACACTTGGTAGCAGTTTTATTTGGAAAATATTTGAAGATTCAAGAGGTAATTTATGGATCGGTACAAATATGGGAGGTATTGCACTCTATAATTACGAACAGGATAATTTTAGAAGAATGTATTTCAAAAATACTGATCAGATAACTTTTGAAAGCAATAGGATTAATGACATTGCTGAAACAGATGATTTTATTTGGTTTGCAACAATGAATGGATTAGCCCGATATGATTACAAAACCGAAAAATTTAAATGGTATTTTTCTAATGATACATCTAATTGCTCAATTTTATCAAATTTAGTTCTTTGTTTATTAAAATCTTCTGGTAATAATATATGGACTGGAACTTCTGATTTTGGACTAAATTATTATGATTATACTAATGATTGCTTTAAAAAATATTTAAATTTTGATAAAAAATCAGTTTTTCTTAACAATGTTTTAGTCACGGCAATATTAAGGGATAATAAAGGAAAAATATGGGCAGGAACTGATGAAATGGGTATTATTGTTCTTGATTCAGCTACTCAGAAATACTTTAATTATAGAAATGATCCTTCAAATAAGCATTCAATAGGAAGTGATGATATTGACTTTTTTTTTCAGGACTCAAAGCAAAACTTTTGGATCGGTACTGTTAACGGTGGCTTGAATTTATTTGATCGAAATAAGAATTTATTTTATAGATATGAATATAGCAAATTTAATGACAGATCAATTAACTCAAAAACTGTAACAAGTATAATTGAAGGAACTTATGGTAACATTTGGTTTACAACGCATGGCGGAGGCGTTAATCTAATAAGTCCTTACCGTAATCAATTTTCACATTTAAAAAATGATTTATCAGAACATAGTCTTCCACATGATTATGTTTCATGTTTTTTTGAAGATGATATAGGAAATATTTGGATTGGCACTGACGGAGGCGGGTTATGTTTGTTTAATAAGAGAAGTCTAAAATTTGAGAATTTTAAAAATCAAAAAGGATTTTTAAGTGATGCTATTCTTGACATTTGCTATGGAGGAGTAGATAAAATATGGGTTGCGACCTGGGCAGGTGGATTAACATTATTTAATACAAAAGAAAAAAAAGTAATTAAAACGTATACTTCAAATCAAAAAATAAACTCAGTTAGCGATAATAATATCAAAAGTTTATATAATGATGGAAATTATTTATGGATAGCAACTCATGGAGATGGGCTTAATGTTTATGATATAGGTATGGATAAATTTATTAACTGGAGAAATAATGATCGGTTTAATATGAATATGAGAGTACCCCGTTGGGGAAATGATGTTTATTTTGATAAAGAACAAAGACTTTGGATAGGTTCAACAACAGGCTTAGTTTTATATGCAAATGATTCATTATATTCTTTTTATAGGATAGAAGATGATACAACTTCTTTAAATGGTTATATTGTTTCATGTATTTACGAAGATTCTCAAGGAAGAATTTGGATTGGAACTAATGGTGGATTGAATATTTTTAATGAAAATAGTTATGCATTTAATAGAATAAAACATCCAGCATTACAAATAAGAATAAAAGCCTTACAGGAAGATAATAATAAACTGCTTTGGATTAGTACAAATTCCGGATTATATAGATTTGACATTGAAACAAATGCAGTTATTAGTTATTCAATGCATGATGGGTTGCAAGGTGATGATTTTACAGACCGGGCAAGTTTAAAAAGCAAAAGTGGCGAAATATTTTTTGGAGGAGTTAATGGTTTTAACTTTTTTAATCCGGATAAACTTATTGAAAACCAATATTTACCTAAAGTATATATAGTTGATTTTAAATTGTTAGGAGAATCACAATTACCTGATAAAAAGGGATCAATATTAAGTAAGCATATTTCATTTACGGATACAATTGAGATAGCTTTTGATCAATCAGTGATCACTTTCGAATATATTGCCATAAATTATATTGTTCCGGAAAAAATGAATTATGCCTATATGTTAGAAGGTTTTGATAAAGCCTGGAGATATGTTGGTAATGAAAGAAAAGCAACTTATACAAACCTTGATCCAGGTGAGTATATATTTAAAGTTAAAGCAGCAAATAATGAAGGAAAATGGAATGAAGAACCAACAACTATTAACTTAATTGTTGAACCGCCTTGGTGGATGACAATCTGGTTTAAAATTATTTCAATAATTTTATTTATATCAATAATTACTTTGATATTTTTTATAAGAATAAGAAATATAAAGAATATAAATAAAATGCTTGAAACAGAAGTTGCAAAGCGTACAGTTGACCTGGAAGATGCAAACATTGAACTACAGAATAAAAATGAAAAAATTGCCCATCAAAATGCAGAATTAATTCAACAAAAGGAAGAAATTGAAACACAAAAAGAAAGGATTTCAAGACAAAATGAAGTCTTAGAAATTAAAAATAAAGAGCTAATGGAATTGAATAAAACTAAAGATAAGTTTTTTTCAATCATTGCTCATGATCTTAAAAATCCATTGAACTCAATTATTGGTTTTTCTGAATTATTACAACAAAGGCTTGAAAATTTAGCTCGTGAAAAGCTCGAAAAATATGTAAATATTATCTTTTCATCTGCTAAAAATTTATTTAATCTATTGGAAAATCTTTTAAACTGGGCTCGAACCCAAACTGGTGCTATTAAGTTTTCACCTCAATCAATTTCAGTTTCGGGTTTAATTATGGAAAATTATACCTTATTAAAAAGTGTGGCAAGCAGTAAAGAAATTCAATTACATGTTGAACTTCAAGATGAATTTTTTATTAATGCTGATGAAAATATGATGAATACTGCAATACGGAATTTAATAACGAATGCAATTAAATATACAAATAGGGGAGGCAATATTTTAATATCATCTTTAAAGGATAATAATTTTGTTGAGATTTCAATTAAAGATGATGGCATTGGAATGTCAGAAGAAATTATGGATAAACTTTTCAAAATAAATGAAAATATACATGCTACAGGTACTGAAAATGAGATTGGTACTGGTTTAGGTTTAATAATATGTAAAGAATTTATAATGAAAAATAATGGTAAAATTAAAGTTGAAAGTATTCTTAAAAAAGGAAGTACATTTACAATTGTTCTACCTATAGCTACTAAATAATTATTTATTTATTTCAGTTAATAAGTTTTTAAAATCTTTCTTAATATATATAAAATATATTTAATTCAAAGTACTATTTTAGTTTTTCTAATTGATATTAAGTGGTTTATAGATGAAGAGAGTTATTATTCTTCTTTTTTTTACAATTATTAGTGTTTCTATATACGCTCAATTTGGTAAACCGTATCATGTTATTTCAAGTTTATTAAATTTCAGGGAAGAGCCTGATAATACTTCTCCAATTAAATACTATTTAAATAAATATGATAATATATTAGTTATAGACTCAATAAGTTATAACGAATGGGCAATGATAAAATGCAATAATGATACTGGATTTGT
>CAZBZX010000357.1:0-4859 GCA_964496465.1 uncultured Bacteroidales bacterium | reverse complement strand
CATTAACGGCTTTAACCGCCTTAAACGATTTATATACATCGGTAACCTGTACCAGGGAATTAGACATTATACTTCAACTTAAACTGTTAAAGTTAGTAACAAAAAAAGAAGGTTTCGGGTTCAGAAATAACTATAAAAGTTGAGCCTGACTAAAATACGATAATTGATAGTTTATTCAAGCCACAAAAGTTCCTCTGCAGGGATAGCCAGGTAGTAATCTTCCTTAGTAGGGATACCCTCTGGAAATCCCTGCTCTCTGTTATGCCGGATATATCCCAGTTCTTCCACTTTTTCGAGCCTTACCAGGTCGAACCAGCGCCCTTCAAATTCGCCGGCAAACTCCCAGGCCCTTTCCCATACAACCGAATCGGCAAACTGCCCGGCACTTAAACCGGGTGTTAAATCATATACCGAAGGAGAAAAAATATCTACACGGTTTGCCCTGCGCCTCACCTGGTTAACCGCTTCATAGGCTTTTTCATCAAGTCCACCACTTCGGGCTTTTGCCTCGGCAAAGGTCAATAATACATGCGGATACCGGTAAACATATAAGCTAAGGTTCATATCATTTACCTTTTCATCATAATTGGTTGTTTGATAATTATCACTACTAAAAAGAGGTAACTGAGGATTTTGAGGATAGATATGTTGCTTCAGGTAACAGATATTGTCATTAATAGCAATGGTATCATAGTAATGATCAAAATCAAATGTAGCGATAGTATCAAACATTGGCATTCCGGTAATTGAGTCATAATAACCTGGTATATATTCAACCTGATAGACTTTCCCGGTTAAATGGTTCATATAAGTAATATCCCTCCGGTAATCGGCCGGAAAACAATTGTAGAAATTGGTTTCAGTAATAATATAGGTTTCATTAAAAAAGACTAAGTTTAGCACTTCATCTGGGTATAGCAGTGTTTCTTCAGGTAAGACTGATACGTTAAATTCTCCAAAGTATGCATAATTGAGCGAAAATACCGACTCCGTATTGGCATTATTGATTCCGTTCCAGACATTGGCATAATCGGGGAGCAAGGCAAAACCAAAAAAACCGGCGCTATCGATTACCTCACCGGCTGTTTCAGCGGCCAATGCGTATGAAGAATAATCATTAACCGGATAACCTCCCTTTGTTAAATATACTTCTGCCAGCAAGGCTTTGGCTGTTCCCCGGTGCGGGGTAATATACGGAACCCGGGCCTGGTCATTATTACCAGGGAGGAGCTGTATGGCTTTTTTTAAGTCCTTTTCAATCTGAACATATATTTCCCGGGGTGATGATGTGGTTAATGAATAATTAACATCCACATCGGTGACTAATGGGCCTTCACCAAATAATCGCACCAGGCGAAAATAACAATATGCCCTGAAAAAATATGCTTCACCAACATAAGTATACAAATCTTCCGGCACTTTTTCTTTTTCATACTTATCAATGATATTATTTGCGGAAGTAATCGTTGAATAGATTTTTTTCCAAATTAACAATGGTTTTTCTGATTCTTCAAAACTGCCAAATCCTCCACCACTCTCATAAGTGGCCGGACCATGCAGAACCAAACGCCCGGAACTATCTACCGGGGGCTCATTATGTGCATAAGCCCGGTTGCCGTAATACACGTAGGTCATATCATCGCCCTTCAGTGCCTGGTAATAATAGAAAGCCTGGTGCATGTGGGCACAGCGGTTGTAAAGCCCGTTTATTGCCAGGTTCATTTGTTCTTTATCCGACAAGTCGGAAAGATCGGCCTTGCCTTCTTCCATTATTTTTTCACAAGCTGAAAGGCTCACTATAAAAAACATTATGTAATATAACCGTATTCTCATAATCGCAGGCTAATACGCAGGTAAACTGCTTTGGGTATGGGATATGCCCCACGGTCTACGGCATTGTCGGAAAACAAATTATCGGTATAAATCGTAGTTTCCGGATCGTAGCCGGTGTAGCGTGTCAGGGTAAGAACATTTTCAAGACTCAGCGTTAGTTTTAATGCTGCGTATTTAAAAACCTTTTTTTGCGGTTCATAAGAAACGCTCAGGGTTTTTAAACGTACAAAGCTTGCATCTTCAATGAAGTACGAAGAACGATAAAATTGCGTTATTTCAAACAATTTAATACTATCGGAAATTAATTCATTGATATCGGAATTGACCCCAGTGATAAATGTAGCAGCACGGGTAGCATTGTATTTTTGCACGCCGAAAACACCATACCAGAGCATATCGACTGAAAAATTCCGATACGTAAGTGATGTTGAAAAATTACAGCTCCAACTAGGAATTGAATTCCCTATTTTTATCAGGTTTTCTTCTCCATATGGTCCTATTCCTGAGTCGAGCGTTTCGAACATACCTCCTCCCAACACCTCAAAATCAGGAAAATCAGAATAATCAGCTTCCGGATCGTATTTCCCAAGGTACCGGTACCCATAAATATCCCCGAGCTTACCGCCCGCAATTAACCGGAATTCCGGAAATAGCAGATCATCACTTTCAAATCGTACCGTATCGTACATATCGAGTTTTTCAATACGTTGTTGCGTCAGAGAAAGGTTTAACCGGACCTGCCAGGTAATGCGGGAGGTAATTACGGGAATTACTTCAAGGCTGGCATCTATTCCTTTACTCACTATCTCACCCGCGTTCAAGAATATCTGCCCTCCCCCGTAGTGGATAGGAATTTCACGATTTATAATCAGATCGGAATGTATTTTATAAAATACATCGGTCGTAAAACCCAACCTGTCCTGAAATGCTGAAAACTCTAATCCCAGGTTCGTTTCACTTACTGTTTCGTTTCGCAAATAATGGTTAGCCAACTGATCAACCATATAACCTTCGGAAATTTCATTGAGGTAGGTATAATTGCGGGGGTAGTAAAGATCGTTTGAAAGAGCATTGAGGGGATAATTTCCGGCAATTCCATAGTTAATATAGAGGTTTGCCCGGTTTACCCGGTGTAAAGGAAACCACGGTTCCCCGGCCATGTTCCAGTTCAAAGCTAATGAAGGAAATAGCTGTTGTAGTTCAACATAGTTGCCTTCCTTTAAAAAATCATAGTTCATGGCTACTGATACATTGTAGCGCTGTTTATAACTATAATTAATATGTCCTACGCAAGAAGTAATGGAGCGGATAACGGCCCCCTCGACACCATGTATGGCCATTGTGCCTTGCGATATGGCGCTTCCGGGATCGAAGGTTTTTCCTACATCCATATACGGGTAATTAAGCGAATCGACAGTCCAGAAAACATTATCAGTATAGGATTTTACCCCGGCAACACAACGCAGGCTATGCACGTTAAAATCTTTTACATAGGTAAGATTGTATTGATGGTTAACTACCCTGTAGTTCTCATCGCTACCTAGGAAATACGGTAATCCACTATAATAGTACCGCTTTATATCCAGATTATAATACTGGTTTCGGCCTGAATATGAAGTAGAAAAATTAAAATTTAACTGATCTGTTATGCGATAATTAAAAAATAAATGCACAGTTGAATGAACAATGCTTAATTCCTTATTTACATTGGCCAGGTAATCACAGGGATCGTATTTCGTCCTAAGAGGATCATAGTCTAAATAGTTTGTTAATAATGTATCGTAATCACCTCTTACATATAAAAGTCTGCCGGGAATATCATTCAAACAGGGTGGTTTTGCTATTCCCTTCCATAACAAATCGTTGCCCATATAATCTTCCAGGTTATTCCTACTATTCTGAATGTTATGTTTCAGGGAAAGCTCAATATTGATCCGTTTGCCAAATTGCCTGCCCAAATTGGCAGCAAAGTTGTATTTATCGTAATCGGATTCCCTTACCACACCCTGGTGGTGATAGTAGTTACCTGACAAGTAGTAATTCATTTTACCCCAGGTACCTGAACCGGAGAGTTGATATTCATTGACTCTGCCAACCCTGAAGATTTCATCCTGCCAGTCTATACTCTCTAAATTATCGCTATATTGAGGATAGCTGCTACGCAAAGAATTATGGAATAATGCCCGACTTGAATCCAAAGAGGCCAGAAAATCATGAGTGTTCATCAGATTATAAAAATTCGAAAACTTTTGAAATCCTATTTTGGTTGAAAAAAATATTTCTTTATCCCCACTGCCCCGTTTGGTATCAATAATAATTACCCCGTTGCCTCCCTGGAATCCGTAAAGAGCAGTTGAAGAAGCATCTTTCAGTACGGTGATATTTTCAATATCGTTAATATTCAGATGGGCCACTCCCAGAGATTTTAAATTTACATTGGGTACCTGTACCCCATCTACCACATACAAAGGATCATCGCTGGCAAACAGGGAACCCATGCCCCGAATTCGTATTTTGATATGATCGCCAGGTGCGCCTGAAGTTTTAGAAGCCCAAATACCTGATAACCTCGCCTGGAGCACGTCGGAAACATTCCCGGAAGACTCAAGCATTACTTCGCGTGCACTGACTTTTTGAATGGAACGACCCGTCTCCATGTTTCCAAAAAACTGCCGCTGAGCCGATATTCTGACTTCTTCAATCCTGGTTTCAGAAGCTTGAAGTACAACATTTATGTTCCGATTTTCTTTCAGGGTGAGTTGAACTTCTTTAACCTTGAAGCCTATATAGCTAAAAACCAGTGTGTAATTTCCTTCAGGAGCTGTTAATTTATAAAGCCCTTTCGTATCGGAAACCGTACCGTATTTAGTATTCCGCAGGAAGATATTGACACCGATCAGGGTTTCCCCGGTGAGACTATCGGAAACAACACCACTAATAGTATAATTATCGGAGGAACGAATGTTCTCCTGGGCCCGTACTTTCACTTGAAGTGGAAAACAGAGAAAAAATAAACTCATCAGGCA
>CAZBZX010000356.1:0-4876 GCA_964496465.1 uncultured Bacteroidales bacterium | reverse complement strand
TTCCCACCCTTTTCTAAAGGTGTAATTGCATATAAAAAGGTAGGTTAATGTGTATATAAATAACATTAATAATGCCATCATTAAAAAGGTAATAATTTCTTCCTTATTAGGCATTTGATAAGTATATTTTTCAATAAATGATTTATCATAAATTCCCATTTGGTAAAAAGGATATTGCAAAAGAACACTTACTACAAAGCTTACCATAAAAAGGATTTTAAAATATTTTTTATAAAATTTAAATGTTTCGGATATAACTGTGTCAGAATCGTACTTTTTGTATAATGAATGTTCTGTTAGGTTTTCCATAATAATGAAAATTAAATTTTTTACTAAAATTAATTTATCTGATTAAAACAACAATAAAAGATTCATTATTTATTTATTTTTAGGAATTAATCTATTTAGTTATGAAAAAAAATAAAATTGGTTGGATTGGAACTGGGGTAATGGGAAAATCCATGTTAAATCACTTTTTACAAAATGGGTTCTCATGTTTTGTGTACAGCCGAACTAAAGAAAAAGCATCAGATTTAATCCAACAGGGAGCAATATGGAAAAATAATCCGAAAGAAATTGCAAATGCTTCAGATATTATTTTCACTATTGTTGGTTATCCTAAAGATGTTGAAGAGGTTTATTTTGGGAAAAACGGGATTTTTGAAGGAAATTGTGAGAATAAAGTAATCATAGATATGACCACTACGAACCCTTCATTAGCTATAAAAATATATAATGAATCGAAAAATAAAGGAGCGAGTTCAATTGATGCTCCTGTTTCAGGAGGAGATGTAGGAGCAAAAAACGGAACTTTGTCAATAATGGCCGGGGGAGATAAGGCTATTTTTAATAAAGTAAAACCTTTATTTGAAATTCTAGGGAAAAACATTGTTTACCAGGGAGAAGCAGGATCGGGTCAGCATACAAAAATGTGCAATCAGATTGCGATAGCAGGAACTATGATTGGAGTCTGTGAAAGCTTGCTATATGGATATAAAGCAGAATTAAATTTAGAAGTTATGTTAAGTTCAATTAGTAAAGGAGCTGCTGGCTGCTGGACAATAGATAATCTGGCCCCTCGTATTATAAATAAAAACTTTGAGCCTGGATTTTATATTGAACATTTTATCAAAGATATGGGAATTGCCCTGGAAGAAGCCAAAAGGATGGATCTTTCATTACCAGGGCTAGAATTAGTTAAAACTATTTATGATAAAGCTATTGAATATAATTTAGGTAAAAAAGGTACGCAAGCGCTTTATATAATACTTGAAAAAATCAGTGAAAAGTAAACGGTAAACAGTAAAAAGTTAAAAATATACATTAATAAGGTATATAATTACTGGTTACTGGTTACTGGTTACTCTTCACACTCACTCTGTTTTTGCTGCCTCGTCAGGGCTCGAACCTGAACTCTTCTGATCCAGAGTCAGACGTGTTACCAATTACACTACGAGGCAAAAAAATACTATTCTAATAATTCATAATCATGCATGCTTTTCAAGAAGCTAACGAAATCGTCTTTTTTATCAGAATCCATCCACTTCATGGCACTTCTTGGATGCTCATTCATAGCACCTGTAATTAAATATGGAATATGATAACCCCAGTCTATTTCTTTTGATATTGGAAAAACATATTTTTGAATAGCATCAACCAAAGGGAGTAATCGATATTTAGGATTTTTTAAAAAAGACACTAAAATCTCAATCGGGCAGTTTCCTGCTCCTCTACCCATGCCTAATAATGTTGCATCTAAAAAATTGCATCCATGAATAATAGCTGACACAGTATTTGAAAAAGCTAATTGCATATTATTATGTGCATGGATCCCAATTGTTTTTCCTGGCAAAGCATTTATGTACTTTTTGGCATACATTTCAATTTGCTCGCAATACATGCTTCCAAAACTATCTACTAAATATAATACTTTAATTCTTGATTTTGCAATATCCGCAAGTGCTTCTTCCAAATCACGCTCCATAACTTTTGATAAAGCCATTAAGTTAATGGTAACTTCATAACCTTTATCTACGCAATGTTCAGCTAATTCAATAGCTTTATCCATTTGATGAACATAACAGGCAACACGGACCATATCCAAAACACTATCTTTCTTTTTAGGAATATCATTCAGTTCAATTCGGCCTATATCTGCCATGGCAGAAAGTTTAAGATTTGTCTCATTTTTACCCACAATTCTTCTAAGGTCTTTCTCAAAACAAAATTTCCATGGGCCAACAACCTTTTTATCAAAGGCTTTTTCACTGCTTAAGTAGCCTATTTCCATATAGTCTATCCCAGATTCTATACAAGCTTTATAAACTCCGATTACAAATTCATCGCTAAATTGCCAATTATTCATTAAACCACCGTCACGAACAGTGCAATCCATTACTTTAATTTCTTTTCTGTACATTTTTTTTATTATTTATTTTTATTAATTATTGATATTTCTTCCTGAATAAAATAATTGATTAAAATTTTATATATTTCTTCAATAACATCAGCTGACAATCCCTCTTTTTCTGCCCATTCTCTTCGTTTTGCGAGCACTTCATCATACCTCTTTTTTGCAATGATACTGTCTTTATTTGGTTCTTTATATTTTATAATTTCTTTTACATATTTATACCTTTCACCCAAAAACCTTAAAATCTCAGCATCAATTGAGTCAATAGCTTCTCTAACTTCTTCAATATTATGACATTTTTTAGGTAATTTCATTATTTAATCAATTAAAGAAGCCAAAGATATAAAAAAGTGGAATTGTTGCAAGATTTCATTAAAATGAATTTTAATTAAGCTGAATTTTGTTATAATATTCACAAAAGCTTATGATAATTAAGAAAAAATTCTATTTTTGATAATTAACATTAATGTATAAATATTAAAATTAATTGCTCTAATTTGCATTCGTACTAATATTCTATTATATTTATTTTATTTAAAAAGTATAATGACCAGTAATTTCAAAATATATATAACTGTAATTTTTTATATTTTTCTTTTTACAAATACTTCAATAGCTGATCAATACTCGGATTCTGTCCCTCATAAACTAATATTTATAAATGAAGATGTACTCCAGGCTTTTAAAACAATTTGGAATACTGAGCACGCTCCTTTAATTTATGATGAATATAAAGAAATGGATACTATTATGGAAGGTGGCGATATGGATATTATTAAATCAACCATTTTTGACTATTTCTATAATACTGATACAACAGAAGATACACTAGGTTTTATGGATTTATTTCATAAAAATGTTGTGGAGTACAAAGAAAAACCATCAATTAAAGAGAATTATATAACTCTTGAGGATGAAAAAATTGACAGTAATTCACTAACGGTAAATAATAAAATTATTACTCCAGATGAAAAGACTAAATTAAAGCCACAAAAAAAATCAGAAAAAAAAACCAAAAAATCAGATAAGCTTAAACATGATATAAAAAAATCCTCAGGTAAAGATAACCAACAAAAGTTTATTCCAGCTTCAGACAATGATGATATAGAATTAATATTTAATGTTCAAATTGCTGCTAGTCATGAAATACTTGATTTAAGAACCATAAGGCAAATATATAATGGGAATTACCCTATATTTATAAATTATGAAGATGGGTGGTATAAATACAGGATCGGTAAAATACCATCTATTATAGAAGCAAATAAACTGAAATTTTACTCAAATGTTGAAGGGTCTTTTATTGTGGCTTACAAAGACAATAAAAAACTTAGTTTAGAAGAATATAAAAAGATAATAAATGAACCAATTGCCTTACAGGATAAAAAATATCAATTTTACAAGATACAGGTTGCAGCATCAAAAGAATTATTATCTCAGAATTTTTTATGTGATATATATAATGGTAAAGAACCTGTCAATTTAATTGTTGATGGCGATTGGTATAAATATCAAATAGGTCAATATAATAATATTGAAGCGGCCAGGTTAGAAAAAGTAAAATGTGAGGCTAAAAATGCTTTCCTTGTAACCTATATAAATGGTCAGAAAGATAAAATAGAGAATAAAATATATACACCAGAACCAAAAAAAAAAGGAAGAGAAATTATTACTGTTAGCGATACAATAATTTTTAAAATACAGGTTGCAGCAGAAAAGCAAGCTCTTTCAAATTATACAATAATTAGTAAGTATAGAAATTTCGAAAAGATAAATATCGTTTATGAAGATGGATTATTTAAATATTTTGTTGGTGAATTTGATAATTATTTTGATGCTTTAAAAGTTAAAAATAAATTAAAAAATAAAGAAGCTTTTATTGTAGCTTATAAAAACAATAACAGAATAAAGCTCAACGAAGCTATTAATTATAAAAAATATTAATTATATTTAATTATATAAACTTTTTACTATGAAAACTATAAAGTCTGCTCAGTCAATTTTTCGCATTTCTCTGTTAATTTTTGCGATATTCTTTTCTTCGTGTGCATCACGGAAAAGCGTTATTTTAATGCAAGATAAAGATAAAACAGGGGCATATGAATATATGAATCCTCGGCAAACCGCCTATAAAGTTCAACCAGGTGATAATTTATTTATTAAAGTATATAGTGTTGACCCAAAAACCAGTAAATTCTTTCAAACAGATTTACCCACTTTAATGAATCCTACCTATTTATATTTAAATAGTTATACTGTTAATGATAATGGATTTATTAATTTTTCGTTTGTTGATAAAATGTATGTTCAAGGACTTACAATTGAAGAAATAAGAAGTTTATTACAAAAAACAGTAAACGAATATTTTAAAGAAGCTACGGTAACTGTTAAACTGGTAAATTTTAGAGTAACCGTTTTAGGAGAGGTAAAAATGCCAGGAGAGTTTACTATTGATAAGGACCA
>CAZBZX010000355.1:3586-4933 GCA_964496465.1 uncultured Bacteroidales bacterium | reverse complement strand
ATAATACTCCCCTAGTTGCTATTATGATGCCCTACGTAAATTCCTGGAGCAAGAAAAATGATATCAGTCCATCAAAATTACTGATCCCTCTCTCCTATGCTGCAATTCTAGGTGGGTGTATGACATTAATAGGAACATCAACTAACTTAATAGTAAATGGATTGGTTGTAGACCAGGAAGTTTTCCCTAATTTAAAATCACTACAAATATTTGATTTTATATGGGTTGGCTTTCCAATGGCAATTATTGGATTTTTTTATCTCTATTTTTTTAGTAATGAATTACTTCCATCAAAGAAGGATTTTATGTCTGAATATTCAAAAAATACAAGAAAATATTTAGTTGAAGCTGTAATTAGAAGTGGTTCAAGATTAATTGGTAAAACTATTGAAGAAGCAAATTTAAAAAACTTGAAAGATCTGTTTTTGGTTGAAATTATAAGGGAATCATATAGGATAACATCAGTTTCACCTGATGTAGTATTAAATAAAGACGATATTCTAATTTTTGCGGGTGATACAAATATTATTGTTGATTTAGTAAAATCAAATATAGGCTTGACTTTACCTTCGCTTGGTATGTTAGTAAAAAAGAAAAAAACAGAAGTAGTTGAAGTAGTAGTTTCATATAAATCCTCATTAATCAATAAAACTGTAAAAAATCATAATTTTAGGGCAAAATACGATGCTACGGTAATAGCAGTGCATAGAAATGGTGAGAAAATTTCAGGTAAAATCGGAGATATTATTTTAAAAGCTGGTGATGTTCTTCTGTTATTTACAGGTGATCAATTTATGACCCAATCTCAAAATTCACAGGATTTTTATTTTATTTCTTCGGTTAAAAACTTTCAGAAAGTAGAAAATTACAAAATTTATATTGTATTAATAGGTACAGTACTGGCTATTTTACTAGCAGCACTTCATGTAATATCATTATTTATGGGATTAGTAGTTTTAATTCTTACTGCCTTAGCTTTAAAAATTGCTGTTCCAAAGGAAATACCTAAGTATATAGATTTTGATCTAGCTATTATAATAGCATTATCTCTGGCTTTAGGAGTTGCCATGATAAAAACAGGGGCTGCAGAATTAATTGGTAATTTATTTATAAACACTTTTGTTCCTTTAGGTCCTACAGGCCTGATTTTAGGAATTTATCTGATTACCACTATACTTGCAGCTTATATTACCAATAAAGCTTCTGTTGCAATTATTTTTCCAATTTCACTTAGTATGGCGTCCAATTTAAACCTTGATCCAATGCCTTTTATTTTTGTAGTTGCTTTTGCTTCTGCTGCTAACTTCATGACTCCCATTGGATATCAGACTAATTTAATGGTATATG
>CAZBZX010000355.1:0-3576 GCA_964496465.1 uncultured Bacteroidales bacterium | reverse complement strand
TAGTTATTCATTTAAAGATTATTTCAAAATTGGGTTTCCATTAACTATTCTTTATATGATTGTTACTACAATTATTTTAAGTTTGATATATTTTTAATTATTTCATGATAAATACCGAAGAATTATTGTTAACAGGTATTACAGCTGCTTATTTAGCTGGAAAAGAAATAATGAAAATATATACATCCAGTAATTTTGAAATTGAAACAAAAAGCAACAACACTCCTCTTACAATAGCTGATAAGAAATCACATGATATAATAGTAAAGTATTTACTTAATACTTCATTGCCTATATTAAGCGAAGAAGGAAAACAAATTCCATTTAAGATTAGAAAAAAATGGAATTATTTCTGGTTGATTGATCCATTAGATGGCACAAAAGAATTTATAAAACAAAATGGAGAATTTACTGTAAATATTGCTCTTATAAAAAAAGATACTCCAATACTGGGTATTATTTATTCACCTGTTTTAAAAGAATTATTTTTTGCAACTGAATCAATTGGTTCTTATAAATTAAATAATTTACCAAATCAGATTAGTGAATTAACTAATATAGAAAATCTTATATTTAAAAGTATTAAGTTAAATCCATTCAAAATTACTGAAAATTTAAGAATATTAGTAAGCAGATCACATCTATCTAAAAAAACATCAGAATACATTTCAAAAATTAAAAAATCATATAAAAATGTAAATCTTTTATCCATAGGTAGCTCATTAAAATTTTGTTTGATTGCAGAAGGAAAAGCAGATATTTATCCTCGATTTGGCCCAACAATGGAATGGGATACTGCTGCAGGTCATGCAATTGCGAAATACGCAGCATGTGTCATAACACTTACTGATGAAAAAACAAATTTAACTTATAATAAAGAAAATTTATTGAATCCAGATTTTATACTTAGATCAAAAAAATATTAAATGTTTTATTATTAGTATAACATTTATTAAATTTAGAAATTATTAATTACAAGATTGAAGCATAATGAAATTAGATGTAAGTTTTATAAAATCAGTAGTAACACTTTATGATGAGTTAAAATCAAATGGTATTTCATTAGTATTTATGGGTGAATTCAACCATGAAATTACCAAAATGTTTACTACAATGTCTGAACGAGAACTTGGCAGAAAAAATGAACAGCCAAAAACTACCAGGAAAGTATATCATGTAATGGTAGAAACTTTACAAAATATTAGTAAACATTCAGATGACATTACAGGAATTGAGAATAATATTGGAAACGGGTTATTTATGATAGGTAATAAAAAAAATACTTATTATATAATTACTAGTAACAAAGTGGCAAATGATAAAAAAGAGGATATCGAATCAGCATTAATCCAGGTAAATTCACTAAACAAAGAAGAATTAAATGAACTTTTTAAAAAAACCATGAAAGATGGTAAATTAAGCGATAAAGGTGGCGCTGGGCTTGGATTAATAGATATTGCAAGAAAAACAGGAAATAAATTAGAGCACAATTTTTTACCCCTCGATGAAAAGTATTCTCTCTTCATTCTTAAGGTTGAAATAACCTCTATATAAAATAGATGAATTCGAAAATTAATCTTCAACAATTTTAAATTCATCCTTTTCTAAGCCACATATTGGACATACCCAATCATTCGAAAGATCGTTAAAACTGGTTCTGGCTGGTATATCACAATCAGCATCTCCAATTTCAGGATCATACACATATCCACAAACAAAACATTTATATTTATCAATATGCTTTATTAAATTATTATTTTTTATGTTATTAATATTTTATTATATTTATTATACCTTTAATTATAACAAAAATACAAATTATAGTATTTATATCGAAACTTTATCAAACTCAAAATAGTAAAAAAACAAGATATACGAATCTTAATGATGGGTGAGTTTACAACTAAAATGTTTATTGATGAAAGAATTTAGTTTATTTGAATATAACCAATTATTTGATAAAGAAATCCAAATTTCCTATAAAGGACCATTTGATAAGCAAGTATTAACAGTAATTGGAAATTATATTAGAACAATAATTGGCAATAGTTCCCAATCAAGTAAAAAGATTTTTAAAATTTTTATTGAATTAGCCCAAAATATTTCTTACTATTCATCTAACAAAAGTAAAACTGATAATAATGTTGGATTAGGGATACTAGTAATAAGGGAAAATGAAGGCAAATATTTTTTGCATGCAGGCAACGAAGTAAAATCTGAAGATGTTTTTCCTATATTAGACAAATGTGAAGTTATTAATTCATTAAATAGAGAAGAATTAAGAGAATATAAAAGAGAACAAAGAAATTTGCCAAGAGGAGTTAAAGGTGGAGCACATATTGGTTTAATACAAGTTGCCCTTACTTCAGCAAATCCTTTAGATATTAAAATTACTCCTACTGATGAAGAATGTTCTTTTTTTTCAGTAACTGTAAAGGTGGATAAAGAATTATAAATATAAATTATATAAAGCATTTAATATGGAAAATCTTATTATTAAAGGATCACATGGTGACTTTTTTATTCCTGATATAAATTTTAATGCTGAATCAGGTATTTTTGAAATTGCAGGAGAATCATATCTTGAAGATACTACAAAATTTTATGCTCCCGTTCTTAAATGGCTCAAAGAATATATAGATCAATCATATGGTTCAATAATATTAAATATTAAACTTACATATTTTAATACCAGCTCATCACGAAGTATTCTTGATATTTTATATATTGTTAGAGAGTTTGAAGAAAACGGCGGAAATATTACGATTAACTGGTTCTATAATGGAGATGACTACGAAATAGAAGAAGAAGTTGAAGATTATATGATTGATACAGGCCTTAAAATAAATCTAATTCAATTTGGAGATCAAGTAAATGATTGATCTCGATTTATTAGTTATTTAAGACCATGTGATTTAAATGTTTCAATATATTCTTTATCTGTGTCCATTATGTGATTTAAAAGCCAATCTTTCAAAAAATTCAAAATTTCAATGATTTGTTTATCAATATTAATAGATTGATTATTTATTAAATCATTAAGTTGAATTCTAAAACTATCATGTTCACTTTTATGGTCCTTATAATGTTCAAAACCAAATTTTAGCATATATTTTTCTTCAGTTTCAAAATGATGATTATAATAATCTTTTAATTCCTTATGAATATCAGCTAAAGTAACTGAAGAAGGGTTATGAGATAATTTACCGTACAATTCGTTTATTATTTTTACTAATTGTTTGTGCTGATTATCAATTTCTTCTATACCAACACTAAAACTTTTTTTCCATTCGATGTTTTGCATTTCGATTATTGATTAAATGATTTATTGATATTATTCCATTTTTAAGATATATGTTTTTAAAATAATTAATAAATACATACTGGTAGAATATAAAATTTTAGTCAAACATATATACGATATTTAAATATCATTTTTATAAAAATTTTTAATTAAAAAATTTATCTTTACCACTCATTTTTAATAAACGTATGAGATACACTTTCTGTTTACCACTCTTTATCTTTTTTTTCATTTTTACTTATGCTCAAAGTCAAACTGATTATAACTCAGTT